>NZ_JAUBTO010000083.1:0-2998 GCF_036702495.1 Microcoleus sp. C2D2
TCACTTCTCTGTCTTATTGCGTAAGCGTTGCTTGCCGAAGGCATCGCATCCCTCTTTAAAAACTGTCCGGAGTATTGACCCTACGACTTCAAACAAGGAAAATTACTTGGGGGATCTTGGGTTCAAAGTCAAAACGCTGAAATTTGGTCAACCGGTGCACAGTGCACACCCTACAAACTCAATCGGTGTGCAGTTTTTATAGACGCGGTTTCAACCGCCGTCTGCATCTATAGTCTCGGCGATTGCAACGCTCGCGATCTCGCAATGACACGCTTAGCTAGCCCAAGCTTATTGGCCTATCTTCCGGAATTCCCCTGTAGCAGCCGCCAAATGTGCTAACGTACAATCAAAAATCCCCCAATTTCAACTATCGCGAGACAGATAACCGTGTTCGCTCAAGCACCTCCAACTCCCAATTACAAATGGTTTAGCTGCGTTTCTAGCACTGTTTTCACCGCATTGTGCCTGTGGCCCCTTTTGGGCGCTGCGGCATACGCCCAAACTCCCCAAAATAGACCCATCAAAATCGGCGTGGTGCAGCGGTTTGGCACCAAAGCAACCGACAAACTGACGCTGAAAGCATTACCGGGCGACAGCTTAACTTTGCGTTACAAAACTCCTCAAGGCATAGAAACCAAAACTGCTGCTAGCGTCAAGTTAGAAATAGCCCCGAAACCTCTGGAATCGCCCTTAGTAGAAGAACGAGTGGTACTAAGTTCTCACCGCAGTTTCGAGAGTGCGGAAGATAGCGCCAATCAGTGGCGCGCCCAGGGAATTGATGTAGAAATTGCTCAACCTTTTCGCTGGCAAGTTTGGGCGAAAAGAGATACTTACAACTCTCCTTTGGTGCGGCGCTGGCTGTTGCAAAGTTTGCAAGTTCAAGGGAACACAACAGCTTTTTTGGATTCCAAAGTTTTAAAACAAATACCCCAGGCATTTTGGGTTTTAAACGGGTTTCGTTTCAACCGCAATGAGTTGGATGTCACTGCAGGGAAAAATGTAATTGAGGTATTGGAACAAACTACCCAAGAGGCCACAGCTACTGAACCAGAAAAAGCAATTCAACAAACTCACCGTTATGGCGGCAGTTTGCACCTGCAAAAAAATGCTTACGGCACTTATACTTTGGTGAATAAAGTGCTGACCGAAACTTATTTGCGGGGTGTTGTTCCTCACGAAATAGGGGCTTTTTCGCCTTACGCTGCGATTGTCGCTCAAACGATTTTAGCCAGAACCTACGCCCTGAGAAACTTGCGCCGGTTTGCTGTGGATAATTATGAGTTGTGCGCTGATGTTAACTGTCAAGTTTATAAGGGTTTGACTGAGGTTTACCCGCAAAGTGATAAGGCGATCGCCGAAACGAGCGGTTTGGTGCTAACTTATCAAAATCAGTTGGTTGACGCCCTCTATTCCGCGTCTAGCGGCGGCGTGACCGCGACTTTTGGCGATGTGTGGGAGGGCGCGGAACGTCCATATTTGCGATCGATCGTCGATTCGCCTAATAATATTTGGGATTTGTCGAAGCAGAGTTTGTCTGACGAAAACAATTTCCGCCGCTTTATCAGTTTGGAAAAAGGGTTTAATGAGGAAAAAGAAGATACGTTTCGGTGGCGCGAACCAGCTTCTTTGACAGCGATTGGTGGATTTCTCAAACAGTATCTTGAGAAGAAACAGCACCCGCTGGCTAATTTTAAAACTCTCACTCAGGTGGAAGTAGTGGAAAGGTCGCCCGCAGGTCGAGTTTTGCAAATGAAAGTTCAAACTGACTTAGGCCCCATCGATATCGACAAAGACGAGATTCGCAATGCTTTTTACCCGCCGATTAGCACGCTTTTTTACCTAGAACCGATTTACAATCCAGACAAAACTCTCAACGGTTATGCTTTTGTCGGAGGCGGTTTCGGGCACGGGGTGGGAATGAGTCAGACTGGTTCTTACAATTTAGCTAATTTGGGCTGGAATGGATCTCGAATTCTGGGCTTTTATTTTCCCGGCGCTCAAGTTGTGCCGCTCAGCGATGCCATTACATTTTGACACCCATAAAATTAAACACCCAAAATTGAGTGAGGACTTGCGTAAAAACTATCGAATGCAAGCAGGAGCAAAGCAATCTCAATCCCAGATTTTTCCGCATCTTTAGCGCAAGTCCTAAAATTTTTAGATTTTAGATTTTAGATTCTAGACAAAATTTTACGAGTTAACTAAAATCTGCTATCTAAAATCTAAAATTATTCGGTCAGCTATCGCCTCAAACTGCTATTAATCAATAGCTTGGAGTTAGAGCAGATTGCTGACGGTTCCCATTTTAGTACAGCTCTTCTTCTTTGTGAGTTTCTATCGTGCAGTCAGACTGGGGATAGGCGACGCAGGTGAGGATATATCCCTCCTCGATTTGGTCGTCGTCCAAGAAAGATTGGTCGGATTGGTCAACTGTGCCTGATATGATTTTGCCGGCGCAGCTGGAGCAAGCACCAGCGCGACAAGAGTAGGGTAGATCGAGTCCTTTTTCTTCCGCAGCATCAAGAATGTAAGTATCGTCATCAACGTCAATGGTCTGGTTAAGTCCTTCGGCTTCGTTGACGAGGGTAACTTTGTAAGTTGCCATGCACTAAATCCTCTCAAAAATTCAACAATATTGATAATTTTTCCTAATGCAACCTTCAAGGCTCTATTAGCTTTGAGGGTAGGTCTTAGGTTCGTTCCCTTTATGATAGTAGGGGAAAGAAGCAAGGTTGCAGCACTCATTTACAAAAAATTTGAATGGGATTAGTTATAACTTTTTCTAATTTCATCTTGATTACTTATACCTACTAAAGTCGGCGATTTAAATCATCGGCACTACACAAACTTTCGTCCGCGCAACGCGAAACTAAATATCAGTCGTAAAACTTTTAGATTTTAGACTTGGGATTCTAGATTGGTTTCACAGTTAATCTAAAATCTGCCATCTAAAATCTAAAATTATTTGGTCAGCTATCTGCTCAAAGAGTTAGGAATT
>NZ_JAUBTO010000083.1:3098-36641 GCF_036702495.1 Microcoleus sp. C2D2
AACAATATTGATAATTTTTCCTAATGCAACCTTCAAGGCTTTATTAGCTTTGAGGTTAGGTCTTAGGTTCGTTCCCTCTATGATAGTAGGGGAAAGAAGCAAGGTTGCAACACTTATTTACAAAAAATTTGAATGGGATTAGTTATAACTTTTTCTAATTTCATCTTGATTACTTATACCTATATTGGCTTCAGCCTTGTGATACTGTTGCGGCAAGACTTGCGCAAAACAACCGGGTTTCTGGGAAAAATCCTGTTTTGAGCCGTACAGCACAAAAACCGGGTTGTTGGTATGCGGTGTGTCTCACGAGTTTCAGCAAGATTTGCAGCTTGCGCCAAGTCCCTGCTGCCTAAAATCTGGGCGATGGAACCCTAAACCCCTGCAACGCAAGTCTGTAACTAAGTAAGTGGAAACAAACATAGGGTGGCAAGAGGCGGGTTTTGCGCCCATAAACTGGCTCTTAGTATAGATCCTTTGCGCTTTCGATCCCCTACTTGACCCTACAGGATATTATGGTTTTTTTTCGCTTACCTACTTAGCTAAAATCTCAAATCTCAAATCTCAAATCCTATGACTCTGATTAATACTCGCTCTGGTTTTTCGGTTAATTCTCCAATTCGCGTGGGGATTGTGGGTACTGGTTTTGCCGCTAAGTTGAGGGCCGAAACGGTTCAAGCTGATGGGCTCACGAACTTGGTAGCAGTTGCGGGCCACAGCCCGGAGAAAACCGCAGCATTTTGTCAGGGGTTCGGGGCCGAAGCTGCGGTTTCTTGGCGCAAGCTGGTAGAAAGAGACGATTTAGATTTGGTAATCGTCTGTACGGTGAACCGGGATCACGGGGCAATTGTCCTGGCGGCGCTAGAAAATGACAAGCACGTTGTGGTGGAATATCCTCTATCTTTAGACGTATCTGAAGCAGAAAGGGCGATCGAACTTGCAGCCCAAAAGCAAAAACTCCTCCACATCGAACACATCGAACTGTTAGGCGGTTTACACCAAGCAATCAAAAAATCTTTGCCATCAGTCGGTAAAGTTTTTTACGCCCGCTACGTTACTATTACTCCTAAACATCCAGCGCCGCAGCGGTGGACTTATCAACATTCCCTCTTTGGGTTTCCGTTAGTTGGTGCAATTTCGCGACTGCAGCGATTTACTGATTTGTTCGGGGAAGTGACAAGCGTTAACTGTCAAGCTCAATTTTGGGACACTGGGCCGGATTTATACAAAGCTTGTTTGTGCAATGCACAGTTGCGCTTTGCCAATGGCCTTGTCGCTGAAACTGTTTACGGCAAAGGAGAGACTTTTTGGCAGTCTGAAAACGTTTTTACCATCTACGGTGAAGCAGGAACCCTGGTTTTTACGCCCGAATCCGGTCAATTAATTCAGGGAGAAAATCGGCGAGCGATCGAAGTGGGAACGCGGCGCGGCTTGTTTGCCAAAGACACCGAGATGGTGTTAGAATTTTTATTAAACGGTACGCCATTGTACGTCAAAAATACCAGTAGTTTGTACGCATTGAAAGTTGCAGATGCTGCGAGGATGTCGAGCGAAATTAGGCAAAATGTAGCCCTCAGCCATTTATAAATAGGACTAAGGCCATAAATCGTTTTTTATGCTATTTATAGGTAAGGCGGGCAGCGGCGCCTTACAGTAAAATTGCCAGAGTCTATCTATAGTAGTTCGTACTCTAACTTAGATTAAAGAGTTATGCCGGCGAGCAAAAATATTTAGAACTAAAAGCACTGTCGAATGCAGGTTTTAGCCTTGACGACCATTTTGTCACTGCTGCTAAACATCAGCCAAGTTGCGATCGAAAATTCAAAAAACATAGATAACATTAGGCTGCTTTCATTCACTAAAAAAAAAGGAATTTATGCCTGGACACGACATTATCGTTATTGGAGCTTCGGCAGGGGGACTCAAAGCACTGGGCGCGATCGTCGGTAGTCTGCCTACTGACATAGATGCTGCCATCTTTATTGTTCAGCACCTCCCAGCCGATAAGCCCAGCATTCTTCCCAAAATTCTGGCAGATGTAGGCTCTCTGCCGGCATCTCACGCGTCCGACGGACAGCCAATTCAAAAAGGGCGAATCTACGTCGCGCCCCCCGATTATCACCTGTTGGTCAATCAAGGCTCAATGCGCGTGGTGCACGGGCCTAAAGAAAATAGATTTCGACCCGCGATCGATACGTTATTTCGTTCAGCGGCTCGTGCTTATGGTTCAAGGGTGGTGGGTGTGGTACTGACTGGCTATCTGGATGATGGCACGGTGGGATTACAGGCAGTCAAGAAACGGGGCGGAGTGGCGATCGTCCAAGATCCAAAAGAAGCAGAATACCCCAGTATGCCAAGGAGTGCCTTGCGATATGTGAAGGTCGATCGCTGCCTGCCACTGGCAGAAATCCCACACCTGCTAGTCGAGTTATCAAAGCAACCTGCCGCCGAGCAAGAGGCCTACCCCATGACCGAAGAGATCGAAATTGAATCTAAGATTGCTGAACAGCAAATGAATACTCAGGAGCTTTTAGAGAATGTAGAAGCGATCGGGACTCGGACAACTTACACCTGCCCTGAATGCAACGGCAGCATCTGGCAAGTTGACAAATCAGAGCCGCTGCGGTTTCGCTGTCACACGGGGCACTCCTTTACGGCTGATACATTTCTGGCAGAGCAAACTCAGAATTTGGAGAAGGCGTTATGGTCGGCAACTCAAATAATGGAGGACAAGGTCATGTTTTTTCGTCAAATGTCTGAGCGAATGGGAAATTACAATTTACCAAGTGCGGCAGCAAAATACGAAGAGTACGCCAAAAGCCTGGATGCCGAAGTATCACTGATTCGAGGCATCATTCTCAACGGCTTTGCGACGAAACGAACTTTTGTTGAAACAGATGAAGAGCAGCCACAGTAACTCAACCTCGATCGAGTTTTCTTTCCACCCAGCAATACGCTTAACGAGTGTTTTACAGCCGCGTAAAAATTTACTCGTCAAGGCGCAGCACTTATTACTTTAGACAACTGAGAAAGGTGACGGTAATGTCCTAGACTTATAGCCTTTCGAGCTCTCATATGAGGTACTATCCGGCATAGGGCATAGGCCTCCGTGGGCATAGGGCATAGGGCATACCTCACTTTTTTGAGAACCGCTATATATAGCAATCCTCGCATCATTTGTGAATTTCTTACTCCCGGACCGCGAGTTCGGGGAGAGTTGGGGTGGGGTAAAAAATTTACGACTCCTGCAAGGATTGCTATAGTATATTTAGCCTCATTTAAAGTCAATTTAATTGTGTTATGTTGATAAATAGAGGTTGATTCTTTCCTCGATTTATGCAACTTTGAATTGCTGGAAATCAGGTTAAATCAAATCCGCCTTCGCCCGCAAAGTGAGTGTAAGCAAATAAACCGATGTCAGCAATAGTATAGCGATCGCCTGTAAAAAAAGCATGGTTTGCTAAATGCTGTTCCATCACCCCCAAAGCACCATAACCCGGTGCTTATTTTTGTTGGAGTGCTTCCTGATATTCTTGTGCTTTCCCCGTCAAATACGAAAAACGAGAAGTATAGCAGAAGGAAGAAGTCCGATGGAAGTCGGAAGAAGGAAGAAGGAAGAAGCAGTAATAGCAATGGTTTCAGCGGTTAAGAATGTCCTAACCGTCTTGGCGGTTGCTATAGCAATAAAAGGTTCGTGACTGTACTGCTCAAAAAATAACCGCTGCATGACTTGAGCGCGTTCAAATTTATCACGGGAGAAAAACTCTGTTCCTTCACTCAAATAAAACATAATTGCATTTGATTCAACTAGAAATTCATCGGGTTCTATTTCTCAAACAGGAATACGCCCGTTAGGAGGTTTCAGCAAAAACTCAGTTATTTGACTTTATCCTTTGAGAATATCAATTTCGATCCCCGCAAATGAAATATAGCAATCCTAAATCCTTTGTAAATTTCTTACTCCCTCCCCGATGCCTTGGGGAGGGTTGGGGTGGGGTAAAACATTTACGGCTCATTTACGATTGCTATATTAAACTGAGTTAAAGCAAACGAGTTTTGTAACCATTGCCAGAGGGAGAATATTCGTAAAGTTTCAACATGAGTATTTTTTTTATTTACCGCAGAGAACACAGAGCACGCAGAGTTAAGAAATCAAGAGAAGTTCACAAGTTATTATTGTAGCATTTGGGGTAAGAGCAGAATTGCTACGTTCAGAAGTAATATGGGTTAGGTGCGCCACCGCTCGCCCTAAATTAATCAATATTGGAGACTGAATGATATCCTACTGGAAAAATCTTCACTTGAATTCGGAAACTATCGGCTTAATCTACGGTTTTTTGGGCGTAGTTGGATTTAGCTTGACATTACCGGCAACCAGAGCCGCTGTGATAGACTTAGACCCGCTTTTTGTAGGTTTAGGACGCGGATTAGTAGCAGCTATACTAGCAGCCTTTACTCTGCGGATAACGCATCAACCCATTCCCTCAAAACAGCAACTTGGGAGTTTATTAGCTGTCGGATTGGGAGTTGTTTTGGGATTTCCGGTACTATCGGCTTGGGCAATGCAGCAAGTACCTGCCGCCCACGGTGCTGTGGTGTTAGGATTGTTGCCTTTAGCAACAGCGATAGCAGGGTTTTTGCGAGCTGGCGATCGCCCTGATTTCAGCTTTTGGATTGCTAGCATTGTCGGTAGTACAACCGTTGTTGTTTTTGGAATTATTAGTGGCGCTGGCCAGCTTCATCCCGCAGATTTAGCTTTGTTTGGAGCTGTAATTGCTGCTGCTTTTGGCTATGGTGAAGGTGGGCGGTTAGCTCCGATTTTAGGTGGATGGCAAGTTATCAGTTGGGCATTGGTGATTGTAGCTCCTTTCGAGGTTTTGCCAACAATATTTGTGGTCTTAAAACAAGGGTTGATAGCTTCACCGATAGCCTGGTTCGGTTTTGCTTATGTGAGTGTTATTAGTCAATTTATAGCCTTTTTTGCCTGGTATCACGGTATGGCAATTGGTGGAGTTGCCCGGGTTGGCCAAATTCAGTTATTGCAACCATTTTTGACGCTCCTAGCTTCGGCAATGTTGCTTGGTGAAACTCTGGAGCCGATCGCCCTAGTCACGGCCTGTTTGGTTGTTGCTAGCGTAGCTGCGGGTAAAAAAGCATCAATTAAGCGGGCAGAAGATTTGTGAGGCGATCGCTTTCTCAACAGGCCGCTGACTCCAATCAGTGACTTTCACATCTCGATTCCATCTAACGACAGATGTAAAGCCGGGACTATTTCTCTTCAATACTATAGCGATCCTAAATCATTTGTGAATTTCTTACTCCCTCGCCTTAGTAAGGGGAGGGCTGGGCTGGGGTAAAAAATTTACGACTCCTGCAAGGATTGCTATAGCAATGAACTGAATTTTTAAGAGAAAAGTAATGTTAGATATCGATGAAATGAGTTCAAAAGAAATACACGAGCTGCTACACCAAGTAGGATACGGTCATTTGGGCTGCATACACGAAGGCAAACCCTACGTGATGCCAATGAATTATTATCTCGAAGGTTCGGACATCTACCTGTTTACAACCGAAGGCATGAAGACTCATGACATAGACGCAAATCCCGAAATCTGTCTACAGGTTGAAGAAATACGCGATCCGCTTCATTGGCGCAGCGCGATCGTCAATGGTCGAGCCTCCCGCCTCACTGTTCAGGAAGACATCGATCGGGCAATGCACTCGATCGAAGAGCGCAATCCAACGCTGTCACCTGCTATCAATCGCACCTGGATTGATGCTCAGGGACGTTCAGAAACGATCGCAATCTACCGCATCGACGCGAGTGAAATGAGCGGACGCACGACTGATGGAGTCAGCAGCCGCTAAGAACCGAGATACCTCAAACGTTCTAGCATGAACTGAGATGTTGCACCATTCTCAATAAGGCTTTTATGGGCGGGCTCTCCTGCCCACCCCACAAGAAATTAATTCTTCGCTTCACAGGCATCTTGCCTGTTCTTGAGAATGGTGCAAGATGTAAGATGAATGAATTTTATGCGATCGCCATTGATGCAGATGCCATTGGCCGTGCGATCGCCTGTGCCATTGAGCAGCCCGGTGATTTTGATGTGAATGAAATCATCATCCGTCCGACACGTCAAGAACTTTAGACTAATAGGAAAACATCATGAAACAGCGAAAACTCGGCAATCAAGGATTAGTAGTTTCAGAGTTAGGACTGGGCTGTATGGGTATGTCCGAGTTCTACGGCATAGCCGATGAGTCAGAAGCGATCGCCACCATTCATCGCGCCTTAGAGCTAGGCGTGACGTTGCTCGACACGGCTGATATGTATGGTGTCGGTCACAATGAAGAGTTGGTCGGCAAAGCAATTAAAGACTGTCGAGATCGAGTCATTATTGCCACGAAGTTTGGCAATGTACGCGGTAGCGACGGCAGCTTTAAGGGCGTCAATGGCAAACCCGAATATGTCCGCTCTTGCTGTGATGCCAGTCTCAAGCGTCTGGGCGTAGATACGATCGATCTTTACTATCAGCACCGAGTCGATCCAAACACTCCGATCGAAGAAACCGTAGGCGCAATGGCGCAGCTCGTCCAAGCCGGGAAAGTTCGCTACCTTGGTCTTTCCGAAGCCGCGAGCGCCACTATCCGCCGTGCAATGGCAGTGCATCCTATTTCCGCACTCCAGACTGAATATTCGCTCTGGAGTCGGGAGCCAGAATCCGAGATTTTGCCCACCTGCCGAGAGCTAGGGATTGGGTTTGTGCCTTATAGCCCTCTGGGGCGTGGGTTTCTCACAGGCAAAATCAAGAGCCGCGACACGTTATCTGAGGGAGACTATCGGGCCGGGCTATATCCTCGCCTTCAAGGCGATAATCTCCAGCAAAATCTCGAGCTAGTCGAGCAAATAGAGCAGATGGCCGCTGCTAAGGGCATCAAAGCTGGACAGTTGGCGCTGGCATGGGTATTAGCCCAAGGCGAAGACATTGTGCCAATTCCAGGCACCAAACGCCGCACCTATTTAGAAGAAAACATTGCGGCAGTCGCTGTGACACTGACTCCAGCAGAACTAGACCAGCTCGCCAAAGCCCTGCCATTAGGAATTGCGGCGGGCGATCGCTACCCCGATATGAGCAGCGTCAATCGTTAGGATTTGGTCAACTCCCTAAGTCAACTACCTACACTGACCTTCGGTACAGTGTAGGCTTGCAGGAAACTGTAAGCCTTGTTGACCAGCTTTAGTTTCTAATAGGAACTCCGTTATTTGAGTCATGACACCCTAGAATGCGTGCCAGTTTTAGGCTCTGTCGTCTGAAGTTAAACGGGCTATAGGAAAAACCAGTGCTTCAGGCTTAAAAAGCTCTTATAACATTAGCGAGGCAAACTTAACCAGTAATGAGAGGCAGCAGTAATGCGCGTTTTCGTATTAGACAAAAAATTGAAACCTCTTGATCCATGTCATCAGGCACGGGCAAGAGAACTATTAGACAAAGGAAGAGCTAAGGTATTCAGACGCTATCCATTCACTATCGTGTTGCAGGATAGGGTTTTTGAAGCTTCAGTTACTCATAGTCATCGAATCAAGATCGATCCTGGCAGCAAGGTTACGGGTATTGCTGTGGTTCAAGAAGAGACGGGGCGAGTTACTAACGCATTAGAAGTCTCACATAGAGGACAGCAAATTAAAAACTCTCTTGAATCTCGTAGGTCATTAAGAAGAGGTAGACGTTATCGTAAAACTCGTTACCGTAAGCCTCGTTTCTTAAACAGAACCCGTATAACTGGATGGCTGCCACCTTCCCTTGAGAGTCGAATTGCCAACATCGAAACATGGGTTAGGAGAATTAGAATAGTCTGCCCGGTTACCGCAGTTTCTCAAGAATTAGTACGATTTGATTTTCAGCAAATGCAAAACCCCGAAATTAGTGGGGTTGAGTACCAAAGGGGTGAACTATTCGGCTTTGAAGTGAAAGAGTATTTACTTCAAAAATGGAATAGAAAATGTGCTTATTGCGGTGTTGAAAATGTCCCCTTCGAGATTGAACACATCCTTGCTCGGAGCAAGGGAGGTTCTAACAGAGTCAACAACCTATGTCTTAGTTGTCATTCCTGTAACCAAGCCAAAGGAAACAAACCTGTCGAGGAGTTTTTGAAAAAGAAGCCTGAAGTTCTCAAGCGAGTAATGGCTCAAGCAAAAGCATCCCTCAAAGATGCCGCTTCTGTTAACGCTACTCGTTGGGAATTGTACAGAAGGTTTCAATCTACGGGCTTGTCACCAGAAGTAGGTTCTGGTGGTCGAACAAAGTTTAATCGCAAGACTAGAGGGATTGAGAAGCAGCATTGGACAGATGCAGCAAATGTTGGTGCGTCTACTCCAGAACGACTTCTGCTCAATGGGGTTAAACCCTTGATTGTCAAAGCCAAAGGACATGGCAGAAGACAGCGTTGCGGTACTGACAAATTTGGTTTCCCAATTCGTCATGCTCCAGCTCAAAAGTTTTTTATGGGATTCCAAACTGGGGATTTGGTAAATGCCCATGTCCTTACAGGGAAGTATGCAGGAAACTACACGGGTCGAATTGCCATTCGATTCAAGCCAAGTTTTAAGTTAACCACAGGAGGTAAAAGCTTTGACGTACATCCCAAGTATTTAAGAACCATTCATAAGGCTGACGGTTATGAATATACATCCTGATTCAAAGGATTCGCTATCGCTCAATTTATTGATTGGCGGCAATTCCCCAGACGCGCTTATCATTGGCGGTACTCGCGGAGCTCGATATATCCGCCTCGATTATAGCGTCGGCCCCCTTGCCTCGTTCTAGGTGGATGGGGAGGGTCGGCACGGGGGCACGACAAGAGCCAAAATCCTGGTTTTCCTGAGAATGAAACAGCCCTCTTTGTAGGGGCGGTGCCCCCGTGCCCGCCCTCGATGTTAGGGGGATCTCCGGGTTAAAAACACGCCCTGGCCTCCGCAATCTCAATCTTTTTCGTTGCCTTTTTTATTAAGAAAACCAGAGGAATAGAACTTGAATAAATCTAATTTTTGGCCTCCATGCCTTTAGCAAATGTTAAAAACAACAGATAAAACTCAAGTCGATCGAGTTCTGAAAGCCTAATCAATAACGAGAAAATTATGACAAATACAATCAGCCGCGAAATTCAGCTCGTCTCCCGCCCCCAGGGGATGCCCACCGCCGATAATTTTACGATCGCGCAAACAGAACTAAAGCCACTTCAAGAGGGGCAGGTGCTCGTTCGCAATCTCTACATTTCGGTAGATCCATATATGCGCGGTCGCATGAACGAGGGGAAATCCTATGTTCCCCCGTTCAAGTTAGGTAAAGCGCTAGAAGGCGGTGCTGTCGGCGAAGTCATCGAGTCGCGCGCCCAGGAATTCAAGCCGGGTGATGTTGTCACTTCCAACTATGGCTGGCGGGAATACTTTATAGCTGCACCAAAAGATTTGCATCAGGTCAACCGCGAGATTCAACCCCTCTCAGTTTACCTGGGCGCCCTCGGCATGACGGGCATGACCGCTTGGGTTGGGTTGAATTTGGTAGAGGTCAAAGCCGGCGATGTTATTTTTGTTTCGGCAGCCGCAGGTGCGGTGGGAAATGTCGCCGGACAACTAGCTTCGTTGCGCGGATGCCATGTCATCGGGTCAGCCGGTTCAGAATCGAAGGTCAAGTTTCTGCTGGAAGAATGCGGATTCGATCGCGCCTTCGATTACAAGGTCGGCCCTGTCCTCGAACAACTCAACCGGGCAGCACCGGACGGAATAGATGTCTATTTCGATAACGTAGGAGGCCAAACCCTCGAAGCGGCGCTCTCGGCGTTGCGCGTGCGCGGCCGAATTATCGCTTGTGGCAGCATCTCCGGTTACAACGAGGAAAAGCCCCAGCCCGGCCCTTCCAATCTATTTAATATGATTGCCAAACGGTTGACGATGAAAGGGCTAATAGTTAGCGATTGGCTGGATCGCCAGAGTGAATTTGAACAGGAAGTGGGCGGCTATTTCCAAGCTGGCAAACTGAAGAACAAGGAAACAGTGGTGGTAGGAATCGAGCGAGCGGTGGGTGCATTCATCGGTCTTTTTGAAGGCGAAAATGTGGGTAAAATGGTGGTAAAATTGGATTAGGTGGCGACTAATTGAGTCGGCACTTGCTTCATATTTTGAGCAAGTTGAAACCCTAGATCGCTTATACATTATTTGGTTTAAGAAAGTATGGATCTCCAACTATCCGATAAAGTTGCACTCGTCAGCGGTTCAACCGCCGGAATTGGACTAGCGATCGCCACGACACTTGCCGAGGAAGGAGCAACTGTCATTGTCAATGGCAGAACGCAAGAGCGCGTAAACCATGCTCTCGAGATCCTTGAGCAAAGTGTCCCGAATGCCAAAGTTCAGGGAATTGCTGCCGATTTGGGAACGAAAGCAGGAGTTGAATTGTTGCTTCAACAAGTGCCCGAAGTCAACATTTTGGTCAACAACTTGGGAATTTATGGCTCTCAAGCATTTGAAGATATCTCCGATGAGGAATGGATGAACATTCTGGAAGTAAACGTTATGAGCGGTGTTCGGCTCTCGCGTCATTACTTACCGCTGATGCTAAAAAAAGATTGGGGACGAATTATTTTCATCTCTAGTGAATCTGCCTTGAATATTCCCGCCGAAATGATTCACTATGGCGTTACCAAGACAGCACAAGTGGCGTTGAGCCGCGGTTTAGCTGAAACAACCGCAGGCAGTCATGTCACGGTTAATACAGTATTACCAGGGCCAACCCGTTCCGAAGGAGTGGAAACTTTCATCGAGGGACTTGCTAAGGAGCAAAATATTTCACCCCAACAAGTTGAGAAAGAATTTTTTACCAAGATGCGTCCATCTTCACTGATTCAGCGATTTGCTACAACGTCTGAAGTTGCTGCATTAGTTGCATTTGTTGCTAGTCCTGTAGCTTCTGCAATTAATGGGGCCGCCTTGCGAGTCGAGGGTGGATTGGTGCGATCGATTGTTTAATAACAGGACTTACGTAACTGGCACATATAAGGTGTTCTGCATTTAAATTGTATGTCAAAAAAAATCAAAGTCTTGTGGGGTGGGCGTCCCGCCCGCCCTGAATATACAATTTAAATGCGCGACAGCTTATAAGGTGTTCTGCATTTAAACGATGCTACCCCAGCGACCTCTACGGCTGGCACTGCAAAGGTTTCACGATTTCGCAATAGCTAATTTAGACAGAACAGCTTAGTAGGGTGCCCCGGAACTGAAAACCCTCGATATTTCGCTGTAGAACTTCGTCTGAGGCACCCTACAAGTCCAATCGGGCTAAGTCGAGGAGTTTCTTCGGGGGAGTTGAGGTCATAAGCTGTTGCGGCATTTAAATAGAATGTCAACAAACAATTCGGTGTCTTGTGGGGTGTCTCGCCCGCCCTGAATATGCAATTTAAATGCGTGACAGCTTAGCCCGTGAGCTAATCTGTATAACATCCTGATTAAGAGTATTATACAAAAGGTTTCCGTGTAATATTTAGGTAGGAAATTTATCCGGAACAATTCTTAAAAACATCCTTATTTTGGATGTAATAGAGAAACTTTCTGTATACTTCACAGTTAGACATCATTCTAATTTTTAATACTTGTTAAATGTCACATTTACCAAGGATTGAAAAAGTCTATTGAGAGAATTTTGGTAAAATGGAAAGCGGTTATGTGCTTGATTTTTCAAAACTCATATTGCTGTTCATATCTGTGTCCAATTATAGATTTGCTTTTAATCAAAACTGTTCCAATCGATAGATGATATTTGAAATCTTTGATTCTACTATTAAATATATCTAAAAATCAATAATAATGAGGAAAGCGATGTGAGAATAACTGCTAGATAAATTCTTAGCTCATGTGGTGGCTAATCACTTTTTTTTCTTGGGAAGGGTCTAAGGATGGCTCGGATTCGTTGTTATCCAGAAATGTTTGTGTAAGTAATTGGACTCAGTTCATACCTTTTATTGAATTTACAGGAGAAACTCATGGAAAATACATTGTTCGATCGCACATTCCGCGACAGCGAAGGCAATATTGTTATAGCTCAGCCGCCAAATCTACCACTGATTGTTGGGATTGTAGCTAGTTTGTTAAAGCTCATTGTTCCAACAGGGCAAATTAATTTAGCGTTGGAGCTAGTAGCCTTTGGCTCTTTGTTTACTTGGGCTTGGGAAGAATTATTTCAAGGCGTTAATTACTTTCGTAGAGCATTAGGTCTGATTGCGCTTGTTGGTCTACTTGTGTGGAAACTTCAATAAGTAGGTAAACATCAATAAATCCTATCGACCATGACCTTACCTCAAAAATCTACGCAAACTCTTCTTTTGCTATTGGCATGACCACTCAAGTTTCAGAGGTACAGATTACCTCGCGCTGAGGCTATGAGCTTGACTCCCTAGCATTCTCTCCTTTTTCTTGAATACCGCAATTGTCGGCATGAGTATTAAGATCGTTGCGGGTTTAATTCACTAATCACCGCAGATTTCACCTTAATAAATTACCCCCCAGAAGCCGAGTTTCAGCAAGAAACTCGGCTTCTGTGTACTTCACTTATATTACCTGGAAAGTCCTGTATAATGCTTACTCAACAGCCACTCATGCAAAAAATCTGAATCGATGTCCAACGAAGCGTCTGACCGTCTTAAACAAAATGCTGAAAAAATTATGCGGATGTGGGAGAAGCGGGCGCGCGATGAAGTCGGTGCATCAACGCATCAAACTTCTCTTGTCTTGCAAAATTCCCTTCCTCTGTACTTAAACCAACTGGTAGATGAACTCTCAAACAGAATTGACAGGACACCTGCCCGAATCACAGCCGACGAGGTAGAAAGCACCCGGATTGGCAAGCTGCACGGGCATGAACGGGCGGGGTATGCTGACTACTCTATCAGTCAACTCATTTTCGAGTATCAGCTCCTCCGTCAAGTAATATTTCAAGTTTTAGAAGAAGAAGCACCTTTGGAAGTGCGGGATCGAGACATTATTATCTGCTCCATTGAGCAAGCCGTTAATGACGCGGCAACTCAATTCTCCGAAACGCTGCGAGATATTCAAGAATTATTTATGGTGACGCTAAGTCACGACCTCAGAAATCCCATCAATGTCGTAAAAATGGGAACTCAACTGATGCTGCGGCGGCTGGAACGAGGAGATACCCACAGGGATGTGGCCGCGAGGATGCTGGGTGCGATCGATCGGCTGGATTCGATGATTCAAAATCTGCTTGATGCGAGTCGGCTGCGGGCAGGGCAGAGCTTAAAGATTGAATTTGAAGAATGCGATTTTCTGATGCTAGTCCAAGAGGTGGTAGAAGATTTGAGCTTCGCCTATGGAGAGCGGTTTGTTGTGGTCTGTGATTCTGATATCAGGGCTTTTTGCAGCCGTAAAGAAATACGGCGGGTGATTGAAAATTTAGCAATTAACGCTGTGAAATATGGTGCGCCTAGTAGGCCGATTACACTCACACTCCAGCAAACTGAAACGCAGATCAGCCTTACTATCCATAATGAAGGCAATCCGATCGCCCTAGACGCTCAATCCATCCTATTTCAACAATTTCGTCGAACCATTTCTGCCGAGGAGAAAACCGGCTGGGGATTAGGATTATTTTTAGCAAAAAATATTACTGAGGCGCATCAAGGGACACTGGCGGTTGAAAGTGCAGAGGGCAAGGGCACAAGCTTTATTATCAACTTACCTAAGGTTCTTCTTTAGTTCGAGGCATTAAGAGTAAGAATAAAAATAGGGTATAAAATAATTAATTCACCGTCAATATTTCCGAGCTAACCCACAGCTCGGGTGCTTCAGCAAATTCACTCTACAACCGCAGAATTAAGCCGTCAAGAGGTGAAACAAAGCCTGAGCGAGTACGGCGCAAACAGCCTCAAACACAAACACAAATCGACCGCATTGATACTGTTGCTTAATCAGTTCAAGAGTCCGATTATCTTGATTCTAATTTTTGCGGCGGTGCGATCTATTTTCCTTCAAGAGGCGGCAGATGCCATATTTTGGGACACTGGGCCTGATTTATACAAAGCTTGTTTGTGCAACGCACAGTTGCGCTTGGCCAATGGCTTTGTCGCTGAAGCTGTTTACGGGAAAGGAGAAAATTTTTGGCAGTCGTAAAACATTTTTACCATCTACGGAGCAGAATACACGCTGGTTTTTACTCCAGAATTCGGTCAATTAATGCAGGGAGAAAATCGGCGCACTATCAAAGTATGAACGAGGCGCGGTTTGTTTCCAAAGATACAGATATGGTGTGGGAACATTTGTTGTTAAAGGGTAAGCATTGCTACGTGAATAATGCCAGTAGTGTGTAGGGTTTGAAAGTTGCAGATGCTGCGAGGAGGTCGAGTAAAAATGGGCAAATGTAGCGATAACGAGTAAGCCCTAAAAGTAACAGCTTAGTCTAATATTTATTTGTGAGGTAGCTTGATTGTGTTTTTTAGTTTATTCTTGGTTTATAGCCTTTCTCATGCAGATGAGGTATCATAGAAGTAATTTAAAATAATGGGAAAATAAAGAACAGAAGATAGAAGAAACTATAATTCTATTCCCGACTCAAAGCTTCATTCACAGCGAGGGAGCGACTCACGGCGATGGATTGTTGTATAAATCATCACACCTTACTTAAAATGAAATCTTACTCTGTTGATTTTCGACAAAAAATAATCGATGTGTACCACAATGAACCGCTCTGTCAAAAAGCAATAGCCGAGCGTTTTTGTGGAGCTTCGGAGTTTTGTTCAAAAATTGATTTGCACAGTATCGTCTGACCCAAAATATTGCTCCTCACACTTATCGATGTGGGGGCCAACTTAAACTTAATCCAGAACAACTGCTTGTATTAGCAAAATTAATTGAAGCTTCGGATGATGCCACTCTCGAAGAACTCCGTTATTTACTCTACCAAAAAATTGGTGTTGCCATCAGTAGAGCCACAATGGGAAGAATGACAAAACTCTTGAACATGACGTAAAAAACAACACTATTCCCGAGCGCGAAAGGCACTGACCGAGTTCTCAACCTGCGATATGAGTTCTGGCAAAAAATTCGATAAAATTTTTTAAAAGACTTAATATTTATTGATGAATCAGGAGTTAATTTGGCAATGGTTAGGTTAGTTATATGCTAGGTCTTTAAAAGGTTCAAGGACTCGGTAACCAAAACCTAGTAAACGTGAAAAAATGTCTCAATCATTGGAGCCATATCGGTCAATGAAGTCCTAACATCTGTTAATTTAATAGGTACAACTGATGCAATTACATTTGAAGCTTTTATCATCCGAAACCTCGTACCCAAACTCTGGAAAGCGGTTTGTGTAGTGATGGACAATTGTACTATTTACACCGGGAATAAGTACAGAAAGCTATCAAAAATAAAGGGGGAAATAATATACTTGTCCCCCTATTCGCCGGATTTTTCACAAGCGTGAACACTTATGGTCACAACTTAAAAATATCCTCCGTTATCTCAACACGACCAATTATCAAGAATTAGGAAAAGCGATATTGGTTGGCCTTCGAGCAAGTTACAGCATCCCATCTTTGTCCAGTGGTTTACCCACTGCTGTTATTGTACCTCCTCTTTCTGAGAAAGGCTATAGATCGGGAGAGATTGTTTACGTGATGCGATCGAAGATGTCCTGCGCCTTGCATCCTAACTGCCCTGGCGGTTGCTATACTTGTGTAGCATAGTGATTTTTCCTCGATATTTTGGCAAACGACAATGAGTAAATTGAACACCGCTTTGAACCCTTCACTGGTTGCTGAACCTCCCAGTAATCGTTTTTATCGCACCGTTTGGCGATGGCACTTCTATGCAGGCTTGTTTGTTATTCCTTTCATGCTGATTTTGTCAATCACAGGCATCATTTACCTGTTTAAACCGCAATTAGATGCTGCGATGTATCACCAGAATATGTTTGTGCAGCCTGCGGATGTGGTGATGCCTTATACTCAACAGGTGGCAGTTGTTCAACGAACTTATCCTGATGCCAAAGTAACAAAATTTACGCCGAGCGTGGCGTCTAATCGTAGTGCTGAAGTGACGATCGCGACTAAAGATGAACGAACGCTAGCTGTTTTCGTGAATCCTTATACGGCTCAGATATTAGGGGAACGCGATGAAAACAATAATCTCCAGGCGATCGCACGCAAGATTCACGGCGAACTGATGATCGGAAAATTGGGAGATTATATAGTAGAGCTTGCTTCTTGTTGGGGGCTTGTTCTGCTGATTACGGGATTGTATCTGTGGTTACCTAGCCACAAAATAACTTTTTTGGGAACACTGATTCCGCGTGTGTGGAGCCAGAATAAGCGGGTGTTTTGGCGGGACTTACACGCCGTTTCGGGATTTTATGGGGTATTGCTAATTGGCTTCCTCATCCTCAGTGGACTACCCTGGACAGGTTTTTGGGGAGATACCTTCGCTCGTTTGTCGAACTACTACCCTGCACAAATGCGGGATAACGTGCCTCAATCGACAACACTCACAGGCTCCCTCAATCAGCAGGGCAATCAAGTTGTGCCTTGGGCAGTAGAGCAATTACCAATTCCTAAATCGAGTACGCCTAGAAATGAGCATCATTCAGGACACAACGAAGTTATCGGGGGAACTCCTGCTGATACGTCCGTAAATCTAGATTTTGTTGTAAATTTAGCTCAAGCAAAAGGCGCACCCCCTGGATTTAGTGTTAGTTTTCCAGAATCCAAAACGGGTGTGTATACGGTTTCGGCATTTCCAAATAATCCGGCGCAAGAAATCACTCTGCACATCGATCGATACAGTGGCAAAGTATTAGCAGATGTGCGATGGAAAGATTACGGGTTAGTACCCAAAGCTGTAGCAATGGGAATTTCCATTCACATGGGCAAATATTTTGGATTGAGCAATCAACTGCTGATGTTGTTTGCAGCCTTAATTTTGATTGTGCTTTCAGTCAGTGGTACGGTGATGTGGTGGCAGCGCCGTCCGAAAGGGACGGGTTGGCTCGGTGCGCCTGCAATGCCCACCAATGTTCAGGGATGGAAAGTGCCACTCGCAATCGTTGCTGTTTTAGGGATTGCCTTCCCGCTTGTAGGACTTTCACTCGTCACCGTTCTGCTGTTGGATTATTTCGTGTTGGCTCGTATTCCTGCCGTCAAGCGCATTTTCAGTTAAAGCTGGGAGGGTGACAAAGAAGTCTAGGAACTAGACCGAATTAGGGTTGCAGCCCGTATACCCTGTTGATAAAAGCGAAGTTTATTTCGATTTAACTTCATTAACTTGCTGCACATCTTAATGAGTCGCTCTCCTTTTAAGCTATTTTTTCCCTTGATTGTAGCCTGTTGTTTTACAATCTCTAAACATTTCTTCAATTCCCATCCGCTGTTTTTAAGTAGCGTGAAGCGAAGCTATCCCGTAGGGAATCGCTGCTGGTAATGACCCTAAATCCGTCCGAATAAACTTTCGCTTCATTTACAGTCCATTTCTGATAGTTTCGTTTCACTTACAGGCAATATCAAACCCGGCTAAATACCTGTGTTTTTCTGACTCTCACTCCTTGAAAGTATACTGAAGGTGTTTGTCCATGATTCCTAGGTGTTAGGGGAAGGCACTTTGCACGCATCATTACTCGGTTTTGTCACCCTTGCTGACGTGCGCGGTACGCCTGAAGTAGCCGAAGGTGAACTTATACGGTTCTTTGCAGAGGCGGCGCGGTATCCCACGGCCTTGTTACCCAGTCAGGGTGTGCGCTGGGAAGCGGATGATACCTCCGCTGGTGGCACCCTGACGCATTGTGCAACAACTGTCTCCCTGGTATTTCGTTTTAATACCGAAGGGTTAATCAGCACCGTTCGTGCTGAGGCTCGTTATCAGAGTCTAGTCCCAACACCGTGGGAAGGCCAATTTTGGGGATATACGGTTCGTAATGGAATGCAGATCCCCTTAGAAGGTGAAGTAGCATGGCAACCCCCAGAAGGCTCTTGGCCGTACTGGAGAGTGCGGATTAAGCTGTTGTGCATTTAAATTGTATGTTGAGGGCGGGCAGGATGCCCACCCCACAAGAGGAAAAATTTATTTTACCATGCAATTTAAATGCGGATTAGCTTACAAAGATTAACCATGAGTTCGCGCTGTAGCAAAAATAACTGAGAAATGTGACGGTAATTGTTCTAGACGTATAGTACATTTAGCCTCATTTACATTCAATATAATTGTGTAATGCTGATATATCGAGGTTGATTTTTTACTCGACCGATCCAAGTTTGAATAGCTGGAAATCTGGTTAAATCAAATCCGCCTTCGTCAGCAACGTGAGTGTAAGCAAATAAACCGATGTCAGCAATTGTATAGCGATCGCCCACAAAAAACTCATTTTCTGCTAAATGCTGTTCCATCACCCCCAAAGCAGCATAACCCGGTGCTTGTTTTTGTTGAAGTGCTTCCTGATATTCTTGTGCTTTCCCTATCAAATACCAAAAACGAGAAGTAGCAATAAAAGGTTCGTGGCTGTACTGTTCAAAAAACAACCACTGCATGACTTGAGCCCGTTCAAATTTATCCGTGGGGAAAAACTCAGTTTCTTCGCTCAAGTAAAACATAATTGCATTCGATTCAAACAGAAATTTACCCGGTGCGATTTCTAACACCGGAATGCGGCCATTGGGATTTTTGACCAAAAATTCAGGTGTGCGGGTTTTTCCTTCTAGAATATTAATTTCTGTGCGATCGAAGGGAATATTGAGCTGAGTTAACAGCAAGCGAACTTTATAGCAATTGCCCGAGGGGGAATACTCGTAAAGTTTAAACATGAGTCTTGAGAAGATTTTACGATCTTAAATTATCTCATAAATTAGATAATTTAAGCACGATGAGTTAACAGTTATTTGCTAAAATTATTTTGGCGATCGGTGTCGATCGCCAAAACCAGCCACTTCTGCCAAAGTATAAAGCGGGCGGCCCTTCACCTCCTCGTAAATACGCCCTATATACTGGCCCAAAATCCCAATACTGACCAACTGCACCGCACCCAAAAAGAAAACCGCCATCATCACAATTGTCAAACCCGTTAAGGCAGAATTTGGATAAAAAACCCGCCAATACAAAATCAAAAAAGCCATTAATACAGATACAAATGCCGCAAATAACCCCAGATAAATCGAAAGTCGGAGGGGAACTTTTGAAAAAGATACTAAACCATTCATCGCCAAACTCAAAGATTTTCTGAATGTATATTTGACCTCCCCAGCAAAACGCGGATCTCGTTCAAACTTAACTGCCGTTTGTTTAAAACCAATCCAAGCGCGCAGTCCCCGAATGTAGCGGTTGCGTTCAGGCATCGCATTGAGTACGTCCACCACGCACCTATCCATCAAACAAAAATCTCCCGTATCTATGGGAATATCAACATCAGCAAGATTCCGCAAAATGCGATAATACATATAAGCTGGCAACCGCTTAAACCAACCTTCTTGACGGCGTTGAGTGCGCTGAGCGTAAACAACTTGATAGCCCTGCCGCCACTGTTCTACCATCTCTATAATTAGCTCTGGCGGGTCTTGCAAATCGCCGTCCATGATGACTACAACTTGACCACTAGAAAAGTTTAAGCCAGCAGTTACAGCTATTTGGTGGCCGAAATTGCGGGCAAAACTGAGATAACAAATTCGCGAGTCTTGTTCGTGCAATTTTCGCAAAAGTTCGAGAGAGCGATCGCGGCTACCATCATTAATTAAAATTAATTCTACTGGGCCGTCCATTCGATCCATCACGGCACTAATTCGCCGATACAATTCAGCGAGATTTTCTTCTTCGTTATAGATAGGAATTACCAAGGAATATTTAGGTGTATCGTTCATGGAAGTTTCTGTTTAAAAATCGGCTTTTCAACCGTTCAATCAAAAGTTTCTTTTTCCCCACACACGCTGGCTGCTTCACGAGAGAGGTTCGGCACGTAATTTTGCTCTTTGAATCAGACAACAGCAGCAGACAAAATAGCAGCTTACCAAAACTTATCTATTTTCTTAAATACGAAAAATAAAGACACCATAAGACTGACGCACAGCGAAAATATTTGTTATCATAGATGTTTAGTCAGGCTAGAAAAATTACAATCATAACCCATCGATTCAAAATTGCATGACAAATTCCAACGATCTTTGGCAAGCAAATCAAGACTTAAGCGAAGCTTGTCTGCAACATCCCTTTGTCAGAGGCATTGCTGACGGCAGCCTGCCCTCAAATAGTTTTGCATATTACATTGCACAAGACGCATTTTTTCTGGGAGCATTTGCTCGCGCTTACAGTATCGCTGCGGCAAAAGCACCCGACTGGGAGGGGTTTGAAATCCTCCACAATCTCGGCAGCGGTGTTTTAGAAGAACTTCGGTTGCATCAAGGATATGCAGGCAAATGGGGGGTAAACTTGCAAGAGGCAAAACCGGGAATGGCTACCCGCCACTACACAGATTTTTTATTAGCGACAGCCTGGGGAAGCGGTGTCGGTTTGACAGCAGCCGCGATGACTCCTTGCTTGCGGTTGTATGCTTTTTTGGGACAGCAGCTCGCTAAATCTAATATACCGGAACACGCCTTTAGCGACTGGATTTCGACCTATAGCAGCCCTGATTTTGAGATTTTAGCAAAACGGCTGGAAAGTTTGGTCGATCGCTACGCAGAAGGTACGCCCGAAGTAGAAGCAACCTATCGCTACGCTATGCTGTGCGAAAGAGACTTTTTTCAGGCAGCTTGGGAAATAGAGTAAATTAAGTTTATGAAAAAGATATTAAGAGCGATCGCCCCTAAGCTACCCACAGCCAACTAGCAAATCTCACGGAAACGTAAAGCAGAAATACGCCAAACAATCCCATCAACCCGTAACCCCAACGAGGCTTAGCCGCTAGCAACAAGCCGAGAGCTATTGACAGTGCCACAACACCGTAAGCGTAGCGGTGTACCGAGCTCAGAGCTCCCAAATTAACCAGCAGCGCCAAAGAGCAAAAACCGTAAATCACAACAATACTGGTAAGCCTTTTGCGAAAAAACCACAACAAATAGCCGCTGCCAACAATCATCACAATTCTACTGATAGCAGATATATTCCCTGAGAGAGCTTTAATCAATACATCGAACCAACTAGGGTGTACCCATCCCTTTTGTACGTGAACAAATGCTAAAGCATCTCCAAAACGAATAGCACAATATAAACTAAATGAAAATAACCCGATCGCGGTAGCAAAACCGGCAACATAAGCAACAGGGGGTCTTTTTTCCCTCCAAGCTGTCAGCAAAAAAGTAGGTATCAGCACCACTCCCGGTCCCCTAGTAGCAGTCGTCAAAGCTCCCAAAAAGCCGCCCAAATATACTCGCCCCTCTCAAAAGCTCGTAAAGCCGATGCTGTCAGGAACAAAAACAATCCTTCTGTATACACAACAGTGCAAAATAGTGAGAACGGACACCAAGCTAACACAGCAGTTGTCTACTTCGCTGCACCAGCATCGTATCGAGCCTCTACCCAAAAGTACACCAGCACTAAGGCAGCCAAAAACGCCGAAGAGTTGATTAATACCCCTGCTGCGTCGGCTCGCATTCCGAGGGTCATCAGCCCCCGAATTAGTAAGGGAAAAAGCGGATAAGCTGTGTTGCATCTAGATTGCCTATGGTATTAGAGAGGGAGAGGGGGTGAAGGGGAGAGGGGGAGAGGATTTGACGATTTTTGATCGGGACTCGAAATATACAATTTAAATGCACAACAGCTTAGAAGGCAACGGTATGCGCCTGCCCGTCATTTACATAGGTGTAGCCCACCGTAGCGATGTCGGTGTACCATTGGCCGTCCCAATGCGCAAACAGTTCCCAGCCACTTTTGGGAATAAAGCCGGGAACAAAACGCTGTGAGCCAGGCAGCGGGCCGGGAACAAAACTCTGTGAGTTCGGCAGCGGGTCGAACCACGGGGCAATTACTTGCATCCCGATCGCAATTACCGATCGGCTCAGAAACCACATAGCAATTACAAAAATTAACCCGTCCCTGCTTTTGGAGCGCGGACGGTGCGGAATTACTTCTAACCCTAAATCAGTATTTGTCATGGCTAAAACCGCGCAAAACTGTAGATTTAAATTTAAAGTATAGTCCGCTGCCGAGCGATCGCCCAATATATACGTAAGTAAAGGGGTACTGCTAATTTTAACGTCCGAGTTTATTGGGAATCCCTTCGCAGCCACCGGGAATAGTTTCTCTAGACTTCGAGCCGCACCAAGCGCAGCAGTAATAGCGCTGTTCCTCCGACAGCCGCTTGACACCGGTGAAATCAACGCGTTCAACCACAGCGCCCGTATGTTCACCCGTTTGATAGTTGGGAAATTCGGTACGGCTGCGGGGAGATGCAGTTTCTGCCGAGCCGTAGAATAATGCGGCGGCTCTCATGTCGGCGCGAGCGAGATTGGCGTCGTACAAGACAGCGCGCGAGAGGTTGGCTTTCACCAAATCGCACTTGCTGAGATTGGCGCGGACGAGGTTGGCTTCGCTCAAATCCGTCCACCGCAAATCGGTGCCAGCCAGGTCAGCACCCGCTAACATGACATTGAGATCGATAACGCGGATACCGTGATCTCTGTCTTCAGCGTAGCCGCCGTCGCCGTCAAGGATGGGGCGGCCTAAAAGCCGATCGCGCTTCAGAGGAGTAACCAATCTAGACTGCGACAAAAACCGCAGGATTTTAGCTTTACCTTCAGCATCTACACTGCTCATAATCGCAGCGGTGCGACCTTCTGCGATCGCCCTTTCCTGCGGCCAGTCTTCCAAAAACCCTTGTTCGTCAAGGGCTAAGTCCGAAACCCCTTGAAAATAAGCATCGATCGTTTGCTGCTGCGTAATTCGATTTTGCTGAATCGTCAAATCTTTCGAGATCACGTACTGCCGCCAAGCCACGTAAACGCCCAAAATTGCGATCAAAATTTGGCCCAAAGCGCCGATCAACTCGCCGAGAGCGCCGATGGCGTCCCAGTTGATTTGGATGTTGCGGCTTCCCGGTTCAGTATTAGTACCGCTGAGCATCAGCAAGCCAACAATCCCAGCTAAAAGCCCGAAGCAGGCGACGATCAGCGTGCGCCAAGTCGGCGGAATTACCTGCGCCCAGATTTTGCCCCAACTCGGCCACATCAGCCGCAGCGATATGCCGATCGCACCGACAGCGCCAATTAAGCCCAGCCAAATGTTGTCATTGGCCAGCCCAAAAATCATCGCGGAGATCAACCCCAGCGTCACCGCCGATCCCGACTTCTCAGCAGTCGTTTGTTCCGGCTGCTGCGGCAATAAAACCTTGCGAGTTGGAGGCGGCGGCACCGGTTTTTCCGGTTCAGCAGTAGCGACGATTGTCCCTGATTCTGGTGGCACAGTAGGGCTCGCACCGTTCTGACTTTCTACAGTCACGTTAGATTCAGGGCGATTGGGTTGAGAAGAGTTGTTTTCTGGTGTCATGCGTTGAGGCAAATTCTAATTTTGGCCGATCACTAAAACGATTTTAACTAACTTTCGCAGGATTCTAGATAGTATTACCATAGAAATATCCACTAATTACACTCAAAGAGGTAACATACTATGACCCTGGTACTCCCCAATCTGCAAGCAAAACAAAGGGGTCAAGTAATCACTACAATCACCGTCACGAATTTCATCGATCTAGTTATGGCTGAACGGGGATTCATTGCTGCTGAGGAAGTTCGCTCTGTTACCCTCGATAATGTTGTTGTCGATACCGGATCTACTCTGCTTTCCTTGCCAGCTCCCATTATTAGCCAACTAAGTTTAAGACAAGTAGGAGAAAGAGATGTAGAAACATCGGCTGGCATCAAAAAAGGTCGAATTTTTGCAGGCGCTCAAATAATTGTAGAGGGGAGAGAAGGGAGATTTGATTGTTTAGAGTTACCCAAAGGAGTTTCTGCTGTTTTGTTGGGCGTGATTCCAATGGAAGAACTAGGCTTAGAACCAGATTTAAAAAATCGACTGCTGCGAGTATTGCCGATGAACAATCAGCAAACATATCTGATGGGTTAGTCGAGCGGCGTTCAATAGTGTTCAATTGATTTGAAATTCTAAAAAAGGTAAAATAATATTACACTCGTACTTCCCAATCTGCAAGAAAAACAAATAGGTCAAGTTCTTACAACAATCACCGTCACGAATCGCATCGATCGAGTTATAGCTGAACGGGGATTTATTTCTGCTGAGGAAGTTCGTTCTGTTATCCTCGATAACGTTGTTGTCGATACCGGAGCAACTCTGCTTTCCTTGCCAGCTCGCATTATTAGCCAGTTAGGCTTAATACAAGTAGGAGAAAGAGATGTAGAAACATCAGCGGGCATAAAAAAGGGTCGAATATTTGCCGACGCTCAAATTATTGTAGAGGGGAGAGAAGGGAGATTTGATTGTTTAGAGTTACCCGAAGGCGTTTCTGCTGTTTTGCTAGGCGTGATTCCAATGGAAGAACTAGGCTTAGAACCAGATTTGAAAAATCGACGGTTGCGAGTATTGCCGATGAACAATCAGCAAACATATCTGATGGGTTAGTCGATCTGCGTTTACCGTAGCACAAACCTCTCGCCTGTGGTTTCTATCATCTCCAGTCAATTACCCCCATCAAAAATGTTTGTACTGAGGACTAAACTCCTCATAAAACTTTTAGAAATTTATCCCTCATTACAATTGAATTTTCTTGATGTTTGAGAGGTTAGATATTATTAACGGCGGTTAATAATATTCGACCAAAAAACCATTTTTTTTGGTATATAGCGGTTCTCAAAAAAGTGAGGTATGCCCACGGAGGCCTATGCCCACGGAGGCCTATGCCCACGGAGGCCACGGAGGCCTATGCCCGTGGGCCGGATAGTACCTCATATGAGAGCTCGAAAGGCTATAAGTAAGTTTTTTGCCCTACATCTAGCGAGCAGAATAAGCCTTGAGCAAATACACGCCAACCGTCCCAAACATCAAAACAACTAACCCTAAAAGTAACTCGATACTAAACCTTTGAGCATTGCCCAAAGCGACAATAATTTGCTGCCGCACCACAAACGCCAACAGCCAGCAAATCTCGGCCTTCAGCCAAACCAAAAGGCCTCGCCCCAACAGATATTGCCGGCGAGCGTTCTCCGAAGTAATCGGTACGGGATAATTAAAAGTATGCGGATAGCGCGATACCGCAGTTAAAACCGCAAAAATAATCGCAGCCACCGCCGGCACGATCCAAATCGTCACCTTGTCGCCCCAAGCATCAGCCAGCCCCCGATCGCCGAAATGAATCGGAATGCGATCGGGCAAAACCGCCCAAAACTGTACAATGAGTAAAACAGCCAGCAAAATCGCGATCGCAGCTAAAAGCTCTACCGCCACTAAAACAGGCGAAAGCCCCAGAGAAATAACCGGCCGTTGGTTGGGTGCGTTTCCAGTCATGGCTACTTAAAATTAGATTAATATTGGAAATAATAGTATTGGTTCCAATTTCATTCCCCAACAGCTTTCGTTGGGGGTTTCCAAACATCCCGCGAGGTTTTATGACGGCTCAGGTTTTGATTGAAAAGAAAAAGTTAGAAAAACCGCCCCTAACAATACACACACTAGGCGATCGCGTCCTGCGGCAGCCAGCGAAGCGCGTCAAAAGCGTCGATGCAGAAATTAGGCAGCTAGTCCGAGAAATGCTGCAAACCATGTACAGTGCCGATGGCATCGGTTTGGCTGCCCCCCAGGTCGGAGTCAACAAACAAGTAATCGTGCTCGATTGCGACCCGGAAAACCCCGCCACACCCCCAATGGTTTTGATCAACCCTACCATCAAAAGTAGCAGCAGCGATGTCTGCATCTTGCAAGAAGGGTGTTTGAGCATTCCGGGAGTTTATTTAGAAGTCAAACGCCCAGAAGTCATTGAAGTGTTCTACCGCGACGAATACGGTCGCCCGCAAACCCTGATAGCAACAGAGTTACTGTCGAGGGCAATTCAGCACGAAATGGATCACCTCAACGGAGTGCTGTTTGTAGACAGAGTAGAAAACAAGCTCGCACTGAATGAAGAATTAGTCAAGCACAAATTTTCGCCAAAGGCAGTAAAGTCAGTATGATGGCAGGAACTCCTAAAAGTGGTTTATTGTTAGCTCTTTCGTGTATCGCCGCGATCGCGGCAGTCGGCTCGATCTTTGAGCTGTCTTCGGGAGAAGCTCAACTCGGCAATTTAGTCACCGGCATCATCCTCGCCCTCAGCGTACCGCTAACAGGCATATTTTTCTATGCAGCCGTTCAGGATGCCAGAGCAAATCTATAAGCAGAGTTATTAGTCATGAGTTTTTAGTCATTAGACATCTCCAGAAAAGTAGGTTTTGGGCAGGCAGGATGCCTAACCCCTAATCCCCACAATAATTTTTGGAGATGTCTATTCGTGATTAGTCAGCAGCTAACAACTAATAACTGTGGCATAAAAATTGCGGATAAATAACATTAGCTAACCCCTCGCGAACTCATAACTAATCACTGTGGAATAAAGACTGCCCAAAAATAACATCAGCTAACAGATCGCGAACTCATAACTAATGACTAATGACTAATGACTAATGACTAATGACTAATGACTGATGACTCATAACTAATGACTAATGAAATCGGATTTCTGCGACAAGTGCCCGCCAAAGGCGCTGCGGGAGAGCCAGCGTCCAAGTACCAACTTGATGAAAATGGGGAAGTGGCAATCGGACGCGATCGAAATTGTCAAATAACTTTAGAGTCGATCGCCCACGGCATGGTTTCCCGCCGCCACGCCACAGTCCGTCCCCTGACTCAGGGTACTTTGACGAGATGGGAAATTTGCGACCTCAACAGCGCTAACGGAACTTATATCAACGGGAAAAAGCTGCAAGGCTGCCAAACTTTAGAAACAGGCGATCGCATCAGTCTCGGCCTTGACGGCCCTGAATTCATATTTGAATCTCCCGCAACCCCTTACCAAAATAAACCCGGATTAAGAGCACCACAAACGGGCAATTTTGCTGGTAGGGAAAAAGACGCTCTCACTTTAACTCAATTATTCCCGATCGCCTCGACGGGCAAACAATTAACCCAAAAAGCTTACTTATATCCAGGTATTGCCACAGTTATTTTTGTAGTTTCGATGTTTGTCGCCGTGGGAAATCCCGCAGCATTCAACTTGCTGCTGTCAGCTTACCTCGCCGGTGCGGCTTACTACTTTATCTATCAACTGTGCGGCAAACACAAGCCTTGGTGGGTATTGCTTGGTTCGGCTTTAGCTACAGTCCTGATTTTGCTCAGCCCTTTATTGATGGGATTTATATTAGTATTTAGAGAAATTTTGCCCGGCCGCCTGCCAGCCGAAGGTGAAGCAATCAGTTTTTTCCCTTTTTTGACCCAAATGTTTTTCGGGACGGGTCTGATGGAAGAATTGCTGAAAGCCCTGCCCGTTTTGGGAGCGATGCTGCTGGGAAATTGGCTGAAAAATCCGTGGCGCGATCGAGTCGGCGTTTGGGAACCTTTAGACGGAATTCTGTTAGGAAGTGCCTCAGCAGTCGGTTTTATACTGTTAGAAACTATGGGACAGTACGTTCCCAATATTATCCAAAATGTCACCCTTCAAGCAGGATCCGACGCCGGAGAATTAGTAGGATTGCAGTTGCTAATTCCCCGCATTTTGGGTTCAGCCGCCGGACACATGGCTTACAGCGGCTATTTGGGATATTTTATCGGTTTGAGCGCCCTCAAACCCAGGAAGCGCTGGCCTATTTTGGGCGTCGGCTATTTCAGCGCTTCGGCACTTCACGCTTTGTGGAATGCGTCGGGAGCCGTTAGCGTACTTTTGCTGGCGTTGGTGGGAGTTTTGTCCTATGCGTTTTTGGTAGCGGCGATTTTGAAAGCCAGAGCTCTGTCTCCGAATCGAGCGCAAAATTTTGCCACTCGCCTATTGTCTCAAAAGTGACTGCTGAGTGCTTAATTGTTGAGGTGCCAGGACACGTCAAGCTGCCATTTTTTTCTTGTGTTTTAACCAGCTTAAACCTGCCAATGCTAAAGCTGTACCGCCTGCGGTGAGAGGTTCGGGAACTGGTTCGGTTTCGGTATTCACTAGAGTGTAAGAAACAGGGTTCTCGCGGACGATCGCTCTCTCAACTAGACGTACCGTACCGTCTGACTCTGTATTGTATACCTCCTTATCCCCATAGAAATAAGATACCTGCATAGGGGCCTCCCCGATCGTATTTATAGACCAAGATGCGCTGCCCCGCAAGTTGAAGTAAATAGGCACATTAGGTTCGTCTATTTTTCTCGTCACAGAGTCGCTGCCAGATGCTTGCAGTCCGCGAAAATCTCCTTGATTAAATACAGCTCTAGCCCCTGCCAAATTGTAGTATTGTTTGCCGCCTTGTAGTGCATAAAAGTTAAGAATGAGAATAGTGTTTAATATTCCCTCGGAAACTGCAACTTGTTCCAATCCTATTCCTGTAAGCGAGGAGTTATCCACCTTAAAAAAGCCGCCACCTCCATAATCGGCTTGGAAATTGTAGGTGAGTACGGCGGCTTGTGCTTTGTCTACTCCTACCAATAACACGCCGGAAAACACACTTAAAATTGTGCTAGCGATCGCACTTCCTAATCTGGGCATTAGTTTTTGACTCATTGTTTTTTTTATTAAGGTTTACCTAACAATACTTCGGACTGTTTTTGATTGCCAAGCGTATAATAAGGGTTTCAAAGATCTGCGGTTATCGATCTACCAACGGAAAATCGATTGTTTCAGACTACCAACTAAAAACAGTCCGGACTATTGAGCTAAGTCTAGTTTATTAGAGTGAGCGATCGCCCGTAATTATCCGCATTCTTAACGTTAATTTTTGTGAAGTCAAAGATTGCCAAATATAAACACCCGTACTCCGAAAGGTGCACAACGGCTGAATTTTGTATGATTTCTTACTGGGCAAATATTGCTTTTGCCGCTAAACAACACAAATGTTTGAGCAGCCCGGAAAAATATTCCCACGGATTTGTGTTGTGGCGATGCGAAGGACGATCGCCCGCGTTTTAACTGCATATTTAATTCATTTTGTCAATACACAATAGTAAGAAATTTTACCCCAGTATTCTGCCCTTGTGTAGGATTCGCGGATGCTAAATTGCCTGAGGCGATAATCGCCACTGAACCTAGAAATTCTTCACAAATAGTTTGACTGTGGTACGATCTCGATGGCTGTGAGTAGCTGCTGAAAAATCCGTGGTGCGATCGAGTCGGCGTTTGGGAACCTTGAGACGGAATTCTGTTAGGAAGTGCCGGGCTCCGTCGGCTTTACACTGCGTTAGAAAGTCGCTTGAGAGCACGTTCCCAATATTATCCAAAATGTCACCCTGCAGGCGGGACCCGACGCCGGACAATTAGTAGGATTGCAGTTGCTAATTCCCCGCATTTTGGGTGCGGCCGCCGGACACATGGCTTACAGCGGCTATTTGGGATATTTTATCGGTTTGAGCGCCCTCAAACCCAGGAAGCGGACTCATTTTGGGGGTAGGCTATTTCAGCGCTTCGGCACTTCACGCTTTGTCGAATGCGTCGGGAGCCCTTGGGCGTACTTTTCGGGGCGTTGGTGGGAGTTTTGTCCTATGGGTTTTTGGTAGACGCGATTTGACAGAGCCCGAGCTCTGTCTCCGAATAGAGCGCAAAATTTTGCTACTCGAATATTCTTTGAAAAGTGACTGCTGACTGCTTAATTGTTGAGGTGCCAGAGCACCTCAACCTGCCATTTTTTTCTTGTGTTTTAACCAGCTTAAACCTGCCAATGCTACAGCGGCAGTCCCAGCGGTGAGAGGTTCGGGAACTGGTTCGGCTTCGGTATTCACTAGGGTGTAAGAAACCTTCGCATCGTTGATAATTGTACGGTCGACTATGAGCACAGGATTCTCGTAGCTCCAAATTATTGTCTCAATATACCCCGAGAAATAAGATGTCCACGTACCAGGACTGCTTGCCCCGTTGGTATTCATAGACCAAGATGCCCTGCGGTCATACTTGGTGTAATAAGGCCCTCCTAGTGCTCTAATCTCTCCGTCGCTACCACTTGCTTGCAGTCCGCGAAACTCCCCTTGAAAAAATAAAGCTATAGCCCCTGCCAAATCGTAGTAATTTTTAGAGACCGTGAAGTTGTTGAATCTTCCCTCGGATACTGCAATTTGTTCCAATCCTGTTCGTGTAAGCGAGGAGTCACTCACCTTGAAAGAACCGCTACCGAAGCCCATTTCACCACGGTCCGCTTGGAAATTGTAGGTGAGTACGGCGGCTTGTGCTTTGTCTACTCCTACCAATGACACGGCTGCATAACTTAAAATTGTGCTGGCGATCGCACTTCCTAATCTGGGCAGTAGTTTGTGACTCATGGTTTTTTTTATTAAGGTTTACCTAACAATACTTCGGACTGTTTTTGATTGCCAAGCGTATAATATGAGTTTCAAGGATCTGCGGCCATCGATCTACCAACGGCAAATCAATTGTTTCAGACGAAGAACTAAAAACAGTCCGGACTATTGAGCTAAGTCTAGTTTATTTGAGTGAGCGATCGCCCGTAATTCTGCGCCTTCTTAAGGTTAATTTTTTTGAAGTCAAAGATTTTTAAATGTAAACACCCCTAATCCTAAAGGTGTTCACTAGGCTGAATTTTGTATCATTTCTTACGGGGCAACTATTGCTTTTGCCGCTAAACAACACAAATGTTCGATCGTACCGGAAAAATATTCCCACCGATTTGTGTTGTGGCGATGCTCCGGACGATCGCCCGCGATAGGTAGCATATTTGAGTAAATTTGTCAATACGCAATTACCAGAAACCTTACCCCAGTATTCTGCCCTTGTGTAGGATTCGCGGATGCTAGATTGTCTGAGGCGATAATCGCAACTGAACTTAGAAATTCTTCACAAATAGTTTGACTGTGGTACTATCTGGATGGCTGTGAGTAGCTGAGGGAAGCCAAGGGGCTTGATTCCTGTGGTGGTGGAGGAGAATCCAGGAGTGCTAGATAGGATGTCATTGGGATACGCAAACGTTTTCGCCCAGCGAAGTCAACCTGAACCCCTCCGCATTGGGGTGATTGGGGTTGGCAATATGGGCCAGCACCACACGCGAGTTCTGAGCTTGCTAAAAGATATCGAACTCGTGGGTGTTGCAGACATAAATGTAGAGCGGGGAATAGATGTAGCAAGCAAATACCGGGTTCGCTTCTTTGAAGACTACCGGGATTTGCTCGCCCACGTAGATGCAGTTTGCGTCGCCGTTCCAACTCGCCTGCACCACCCGGTGGGGATGTCTTGTCTCCAAGCGGGTGTTCACGTTTTAATTGAAAAGCCGATCGCGGCTAGCATTGCCGAAGCCGAATCTTTGGTCAACGCGGCTGCTGAGGCCCACCGGATTTTACAAGTGGGTCACATCGAGCGCTTCAATCCAGCTTTTCAGGAACTCGGCAAAGTGCTGAAAACTGAAGAGTTACTGGCATTGGAAGCTCACCGGATGAGTCCCTATTCCCAGCGGGCTAACGACGTATCGGTAGTTTTGGATTTAATGATCCACGACATCGACTTGCTCCTGGAATTGGCAGATTCCCAAGTGGTCAAGCTGACGGCCAGCGGCAGCAGGGCCTCAGATTCAGGTTATTTAGACTACGTGACAGCGACGCTGAACTTTGCTAACGGCATTGTCGCCACCTTGACTGCCAGTAAGGTGACGCACCGCAAACTCCGTTCAATCGTGGCTCACTGCAAGAATTCTCTGACAGAGGCAGATTTTCTCAACAACGAAATCTTGATTCACCGGCAAACAACCGCCAATTACGTGACCGATTACGGTCAGGTGCTTTACCGTCAAGATGGGTTGATCGAGAAAGTTTACACCAGCAATATTGAACCGCTCCACGCAGAATTGGAGCATTTTATTAATTGCGTGCGGGGTGGAAATCAGCCTTCTGTGGGAGGAGAACAAGCTCTCAAAGCTCTGCGGCTTGCGAGTTCGATCGAGCAAATGGCTCTCGACGGTCAAGCTTGGTATCCGAAAGAGCTAGAGTCTACTTTGCAAGTTAGCTAAATCGAGACAAATCCAGTCGTTTCCGGGTGCTTTTACAGTTTGGGTTTGTTGTTCGTTGAAGACGGTAACTGTTCCCATGCAGCCGGATTCGATGTCAGTCGATTTGAGATTTGAGACGGAGGCGCGAGCACTTCGGCGAGCGCTTAGTCGAGCCGCGCGAGCGTCGAACGATTTTAGACTTTAGATTGACCTTGCAGATGAATCTGGGGGCTTGAACTAAGGTTTAAAATTTTTTGCTCTCCACAACAGGAGTCGGGGGCAAGTATCCGTCTTTAGGTGAGGTTACGATTTATGCCAAAAAAGAGCAACTATTTGACGACTGATGGTTTTGCTCACTAGCTGATTTCCTTGAGGACTCAGGTGAATGCTGTCTCGATACAAAGTTGGAAGTTCGGCCCCACAATTGAAAATGGGAAGAAAATCTATGTAAGTAATTTTCTCTGTTTCGACGAGTTCGGCGAGACGCGCTCTAGCTTTGACTTCCCAGTCGCGAGGGCCCGCGCCGCCGAATTCGCCTCGCTTGGGCGTGAGGGCTAGCAAAAACTTGACGTTCGCGGATACAGCTATTTTCTGGATTTGGCGAATAGCTTCTAAGTTGCAGCCTACTACATCGCCGCTTGTGGCTCCGGGTGCTGCCAATTGGGGAGCCGGCACAGCAGGTAGCAGGTAGCGGCTCAATAACTCTAGCGTAGCCGATCGGGGTTTGCGATCCGGGTAAGAGCGATCGCGACCCACAACCAGAGGACAGGGAGCCGAGGCAAAAAAATCGTCCGTATTGAGCAGCAACACCACAGCATTTGCCCCAAAAACACCGAACCGCTTGGCGTAAGCAAGTTGATTCCTCGGCCCCCAAGAATTCGCTGAGGCGTTGAGAACTTCAAAATCTGAGTAGTTGACTTGTGAACCTAATTGTGCATGGCTCGCCAGATTCTGTACTTGCAGTCTCAAATCCCGAGCCAGAATTTCCGAGATCGTATCTGTTTGATGTGTCCACCAACCGCCGTTGGCGACAGAATCTCCCAACAGCAAGACGCGCAGAGTTTCTGGAGGGGGTACAGGGGCGATCGCTCCGCTACGCATCGAATACTCGTTAATCTCAATCCGGTTGCCCAAGCGGCGCACCTTTTGGTTGGGCGCCAACAAATAGCCGCACTCGGCATCGGCAATGTAAATCAAGGGATTGCCAAAACCCAGCAGCACCCGCAGCAGCACTTCGATTGCTGCCCACAATCCGGAGGTGACAGCCAAAATTATGAGAACAACTTCCACCACTTAACCTCGTTGACGAACTCCCCGGCAGACCAGCGCGGGGATTCTTAAACCCACATTCCGCAGATATTTAGACAAATTTAATAGTTTTAAATTGGGAGGGATAAAGCCATGGAATCAATATATAGC
>NZ_JAUBTO010000084.1:0-35943 GCF_036702495.1 Microcoleus sp. C2D2
AATTGGGTCAACAGGTAAAAGATGAGTAATTTTACTCATTGACAATAGTGCTTTTAGCTTAACTTGTGAGTAATGCCAATCAAGGAATTATTCACATAGATACTCGCTTTCGAGCCAATTAATTTCCAGTTATTTCGCGGACGGTCAAACTGTACTTGCCTCTACCTTTGGGAAGCGGATGGGCAGCATTGACCATGACGCGGTAGCGACCGCTCTCCGTCAAGGTAACAGTAAGCTCAGAATTGGAATTTTGCTGGGTGACATCATCATTTTCTCCAAGTAGCTCGATCTGGGAGTTGAAAATAGCGAGGTAAGTATTAAAATCGGTACTTTCTAGGGTAATAACCACTGTCTGACCCTGAGTGCCTTCAAAGGTATACTCGTCGTACAAAGTGCTGTCTAAGGCCAGTACAGAAGACTTACCAGGGGTGAGTTCTCCGTTTTGCTCTAAAATGACCTTAGATGAACCCGCATCAGGACTCGGCCCAGGTTCTACAGTTGGGATCTGAGTTGGCGAACTCTGTGGTGATGGCGACGGCTTGGGGCTTACTTGAGCTAAAACAGCCAAGGCAGCAGGGTTCGCATCAGTTAAATTTAGAGGAAATTCTGCTGAAATGAGGGTAGAACTGCTGTTAGCAACCCCACCTGAATTTGAAACTGACAGGGAGAGAGTCGGCTTACCAGAAAAAGTAGTTACCAGAGCAATTGGCGCGATCGCCCAAAATCTAACTTTACCCATGAATTACCTCGATGTGCAACGAAGAAGGAAGGAAGAAGTCAGTAGTCAGTAGTCAGTAGTCATGGATTATTTGTTAGGTGCTACCAATGCCCCATGCCCCATGCCCCATGCCCCATGCCCCATGCCCCATTTTCAACGGACAGTTAGAGTGTAACGACCCCGGCCCGAAGCATCGTAAGCATTGACGATTACGCGATAGCGACCCGTAGCGGGCAAAGTAACGGTCACAAACGCATTTTTAGTCGAATCGCTCCCTTCGTCATTTTGTGCCAGTAATTGGTCGTCAGGGCCAATGATAGCCACATAGGGTTCGAAATCTGTACTTTCGAGGGAAATGGCTACAGACTGACCAGCTCGACCTTCAAAAGTATACTCGCGATACAGACTGTTGTCAGACGGCAGTACCGGGCCGCCTGCGACTAAAGCGCCTTCTTCTTGCAAAATCGCCCGAGAAGGCTCGGTAGCACTCGCTTTCAGTTCTAACGTATAAGCCCCCGACTCGCTAGCTTCGTAGGAATTTGCCACTAAGGTGTAAGTGCCGTCTGCTGGCAGCCTGACTGTAATTCTGGCGTTTTTACTGCCGGCTCCGTCATCATCTTGCGCTATGCCGCGCTGGTTGGGCCCGAGCAATATTAAATAAGGGTCAATTTCTTCACTTTTCATTTCTATTGTGATTTGCTGGCCCGCTTTTCCCTCAAAGGAGTAGAGGTCAAAAAAGCTGTTGTCTTCGGGCAGAACGCTAGACTTGTCGGTGAGTTTACCGCTGATTGCGGGCCCGTTGAGCGCGAGTTTTTCAGGTGATTTGTTGCCAAAGGGCGATCGGGCTTGAGCCACGCGGGGAGCTCGCCCTTCTCGTACCGCTGTCAGGAAACCGGGTACTTTGTCTGCTGAAATTGCAAAACCGATACCGATATTGCCACCGCCCTGACCGCGGGTAAAAATAGAAGTATTGACGCCGATTAATTCTCCAGAACTGTTGAGCAGCGGCCCTCCAGAATTGCCGGGATTGATGGCGGCGTCGGTTTGAATTAAGCCCCGAGAAAGGTCGATGCGGCTGACGATTCCGACTGTAAAAGTACCTTGAAATTGACCGAATGGATTGCCGATCGCAAATGCTTGTTGCCCGACTTTCACCGAACCGGGACGGGCTAAAGGAATGGTCGGCAAATTGTTTTGACCGCGAATCTTAACCACGGCTAAGTCTAGACCTTGTTCGCCAAATCCGACGACATCGGCGACAAATTTTCTGCCGTCTGACAGAATTATATTCACGGTACCGCCTGCCGAAACGACATGGGCGTTCGTTAACACCATGCCGTCGGGGCTGATAATTGTGCCGCTGCCGTTAGATCTATCTGTATCGACGGTAACAACCGCCGGACTGGCTTTTTCGTAGACCCGAATATTGGTTTGTTCTTCGACATTTTGGGCGATCGCACCTTGTCCGTGCACCGAGTTAAATTCCCTTAAATCTGTTGATTGCCGCACAGGGGATTTCGTAACAACCCCAGCAGCGCTGGCTGCAACCCCAACCGTTAAAATTCCCGATACTGCTAAACTTAGAAGTTTGAAATTCATGGCGATCTATCTATTAGTGTTTAGCGATCGGTAGCTAGGAATTAGGTTTTGTTGCTAACTGCTAACTACCCTCTGTAATTATTTTAGGACTTGTACAGCGTCCGTGAAAAATCCAGGGGGGAGAGAGCGGTTTTGACGCAACGCAGGTGGTTGAAACCCAAATCCTCAGAAGAAGACTATCCCTCCGTAGTTTCGGCAATTCTAGAATCCGGTGCGTCAGCTAAATACTTAAAATTAGCTTGTCGCACCACAGCATCCTCATTGCCGTAGAAAAAAGACAGCAAAGCAAAACGCTGGCCGCTAATCACCGGCGTCGCTTCGTGCAGCACAGAACACGAAAAAATAATCGCCGTGCCAGAATCCCCTTTATAACCGTGCGGCGCGTACTCTGGAAACCGTAAAAATCCCCCCGTGTACTCCCCCACATTCAAGTTCAGCGTCATCGCAAACCTGCGGTGCCGCGTAGCTTTGCTAGTGTTGTCGCGGTGCGGCCGAAAATAACCGCCACTCTGGGCATCGTAACAGCCCACCAAATACCGCTCAAACCTGGTAATTGTAAACTGAAAAGCTTTTTCTACTTCCGGCCGCACCCGGCGCCAAATAATCGCACTCAATCGCTGTTGCAACTTTGGGTCTTCAATAAAGAAATCTCGGCGCTTCTTGAAAGTGTCGTCGTGAATGCCAACAGTTTTCTCGTCTATTTGCCTCATAAAGCCCGAGGGACTACCACCGTGAGCTTTGTACATATCGATCAAACTGCGGCAAGATGCTTTGTCCAAAACGTTAGGAATTACCAACACCGGGGCGTGAGGAGTTGCCGGTCGCCCTTCCTCCTTTGGAGGCAAAGTTTTGAGAAAATCTAATACTTGCTGGGCGTGTTGGTGCGGTTCGCCCATGGGCAAAATATTAATTATCTGAAGGTTTTCGTTGAGAACAAAAGTTTGGGGTGCATAGTGAACTCCGGCAACTCCATTTTGTTCGACATCTTGGCAAACACCGTACTGCTGACTGACTGTTTTATCCAAGTCCCAGAAAAAGATGAATGACGGAGCAATTGTTGTCGGTCTGTTTTGTTCTTTGTCTGCTGGGTCAACGCTCACTCCGAACCGCGCTACTTGCAAGCTTTGGAATTCTTCTGAAAGCTCTTGAAAGCTTTTGAGCATAACTTGGATTTGTGCAAAAGCTGCGCTCGCAAAGAAAAACAGCACGACTCGCCGGCCGGCAACCGTCGGGAAATGAAATAAGGGGTTATTTGTAGAAGGAATGGAAAACCAAGGAGCCGGATCTCCTATTTCGAGTAATGGCATCTTGCTAATTTGAAATTTGGGATTTTATTTTGAGATTATTATGCTGTCCATTAGTTCCACAGGTTCAGTATGTTAAAATCATTTTTTACAAAATAATTAGCTTTTATTTGTGTAAATCTGCGTTTGTCTGCGGTTTCACACTCGCAATTTACAGTTTTTTTAAGCAATAAGTCTAATATCTGATAATAAGTAGATGGGTATCAATAAACGCAACTTCGAGTTCTGCGGTTTCCCAAACTGGAGCTGTGGGATAAATGTTTAGTTTCACCCACCTACTTATGTTTGCCTATTTGTCGAAATTGGGGGAATTATCCGGTTGGTCTTCCGGGTATTCTACAGGTCGATACTCCACGTAGTCTGACGGCGGTGCTTCCACGTCGCGGTTGCTGGGGCGAGACCTCGATGCTTCTGTCGGACGGGTTTTTTTCGTTCTCGGCGGCGTATCGGAACTGCGGTTTTCCGAAGCAGGGGGGCGACTGCTACGGCTGCGGGCGGGTCTTTCTTCGGGGTTGTCTGAAACGTCCCAGTTGTCAGCCCCTTGGACGGGCGGGGCTTCCGGGCGTGCGGGACGTTTGCGCGACGCTCGATCGGGCGACTCGGGCCTGGAGGTGTTAACGCTGCCGTTGCGGTTCGAGGGACGGCGGCGGGGTTCGTCGTCGTAGGCTTCCCGCGAGGAACGGTAGTCTTGGCTGCCTCTAATCCGGGGACGCTGCGGATAGTCTTCCTCTGGTTCTAGCTGCTCAATTTCGGCATCGTAGCCATCGTAACCGTAGGCGTTGCTGACCGGCCGCTCTTCATCGACGTATTGGGCGCGGCTTTTGGCTTGGGCTGTGGTCGCTCCTCGCAGCTTGATGCTTTCTGCTGCAAAAAATATGGCGGTACCGCTGAGCAGAAATTGACCGAATGCCAGAATTGGGTCAAGCCGCCACCCTTGAAATAATAGAATACCGCCGCACAGCAAGCCGACTGCTGCAAAAAAAATATCGTGGTCTCGGGCTAGTTTGGGACGCCACGATCGCAGAAAATACAGTCCTGCCCCTGCAACTGCTAGGATGATCCCTAGCAGGCTGCTCCAGTTCAATCCTAAATTGACCATTAGCCTATCTCCTATGTCTTTCCTATGTTAGCGAGTTAGATTTTACATCTATCATTAAGTCTGTTATCCCGACTGTGCTTTCTGGGGCAGCGTCCGGTCAGGGTTTCAGCTTGGTAAGTGAGCTTTATAGTAATGAGTTTAACGGGAAAAAACCTCAGCTTGGCAGTCAACGGAAGGTTTTGCCTTCACAGAAGCTGGCAGCCGAGGTTTCTCGGATCGGGGAAATGCCCGACGTGTAGCCGAAAATTGACTTTCATGCCGGACTTAGAGGCCCCCACACTTTTTAGGTGCGCTTGATTTTGTCTTTTTGGCTGATGAAGATCAGGGCGACCGTTGCTGGAATCACTACTACCGCCACGCCGACCAGCAGGCTGTACAAAAAGTTCGCGAGAGAAGGAGTCATAGATTCAAAGCCTTTGTTACAACAATTTGATTTTTATTAATTTTATACTTTCGATCGCACCTGTCAAACGGTTAAAATTATGAAGGCCCGACTTAACAAAACTTAAGATTTCGAGATAAGAACCATGAGTGGTATTACCGTTGTAAGTTGGATTCTGGGCTCTGTCCTAGTGCTGATGACTTTGCTATTTATTTTTCGGATCGTCCTGACTTGGTATCCCGAGGTGAACCTGAGCAAGTTGCCGTTGAGTCTGATTGCTTGGCCCACGGAACCTTTTTTAGCCGTAACTAGAAAGATTGTACCGCCGATCGGCGGGGTGGACATTACGCCGATTATTTGGGTGGGTATCTGTAGCTTGCTGCGAGAAATGATTCTCGGCCAGCAAGGGCTGCTGACGATGATGATGTAAGAGTCATTAATCATTAGTCATTAGTCATTAGTCATTAGCAGGAGTTTTGACGATCGCCAGAAAGGAAATTTCGAGCGCTTAAGAAGCTTCTTGACCAACTTGACACCGGCTGAACTGGCATTCCCACCTTAATCCCACTAATGACTACTGACTAATGACTACTGACTAATGACTACTGACTAATGACTGTTTTGGTTCAAGAACTGTTCGACGAAATTTGTGTAAACTTCGCCGCTGAGAAACTCGGGGGAATCGAGGATTTTTTGGTGGAAGCCCAGGGTGGTGGGGACGCCGGTGATGGCGCATTCCCGCAATGCCCGTTTCATCCTGCGGATGGCTGTCGGTCGATCGCGCCCCCATACAATTACTTTACCGATTAAAGAATCGTAGTAAGCGGGTATTTCGTAATCGGTGTAGACGTGAGAGTCCATCCGCACGCCGGGGCCACCGGGAGGCAAATAACCGCTGATTCTGCCGGGGTGGGGGCGGAAGTTGCGATCGGGGTCTTCAGCATTGATGCGGCACTCGATCGCGTGACCGCTGAAAATTACTTGGTTTTGCTTGATTTGCAGTTTTTCTCCTTGGGCGATGCGAATTTGTTCGGCTATCAAGTCCAGGCCTGTAATCATCTCGGTGACGGGATGTTCTACTTGGATGCGAGTGTTCATTTCCATGAAGTAGAACTTGCCGGATTTGTCAAGCAGAAATTCGACTGTGCCGGCACCTGTGTAGTTGATGGATTTGGCGGCGGCGACGGCGGCGTGACCCATTTGATCTCGCAGTTTCTGGGTGAGGGCTGGGCTGGGGGCTTCTTCGAGGAGTTTTTGGTGTCGGCGCTGAATCGAACAATCTCTCTCGCCGAGGTGGATGACGTTACCGTAGTTGTCGGCGAGGATTTGGATTTCGATGTGGCGGGGTCTTTCGATGAATTTTTCGAGGTAAAGTCCGGGATTGCCGAAGGCTGCATCGGCTTCGCCTTGGGCTGCTGAGAATAGTTTGGGGAGTTCGGATGCTTCTTTGACTAGCCTCATGCCGCGGCCTCCACCGCCTGCGGTGGCTTTGATCATGACAGGATAGCCGATGTCGCGGGCGATCGACAAAGCTTCGCGATCGTCCGCCAGCAATCCCTCGCTACCGGGAACTGTGGGGACTTTCACTCGCTGCATGGTTTCTTTGGCGGTGGATTTGTCGCCCATGGCCCGCATGGCGGCAGGAGAAGGGCCGATGAAGGTTATTTGATGGTCGGCGCAGATTTCGGCAAATCGGGCGTTTTCGGCGAGGAAGCCGTAACCGGGGTGAATGGCTGCGGCGTTGCGCGTCAGTGCCGCGGAGATGATGTTGGGGATGTTTAAATAGCTTTTGCTGCTGGTGGGGGGGCCGATGCAAACGGCTTCGTCTGCCAACTGGACGTGCAAGGCGTGTGTGTCTACGGTGGAGTGAACGGCGACCGTGGCAATCCCCATTTCCTCGCAGGTGCGCAGTATGCGGAGAGCTATTTCTCCCCGATTAGCGATTAAAATTTTCGAGAACCCCATCTTCGCTGCTTAATTCACTCAATATTCTGTACAATAATGCCTTTCGGTATGTTCTGGATAATCGTTTTGCAGAAATTGTTCACAAAAATTTATTTTACATTTGGCTGGTAGTGGTGCTATGATTGTAAATCGGCGGTGTCAAAGGGCAAGTCACAAGTTAAATGTCAGGAACCTCAACCTGTGAATCTTTAACTTGTAAGGCAAAAAGCCCGGAGATTGCCAGAAAGAGCGGATGTGGCGGAATTGGTATACGCGCACGCTTGAGGTGCGTGTGGCATTATGTCCTTGCGAGTTCGAGTCTCGCCATCCGCATTGAATATGTAAAACAACTGTTGACGGTTTTGGCTGTCGGCAGTTGTTTTATATTGAGTGGTTTTTCTAGAAAGTCGATCGAGTACCGTAGGGTGCGGATTCATCAGATATCTTTAAGGGCGATCGAACTTCTGACAGATCCGCACCCTACAAAATACTGTTTAACTGTCGATCGACAATTGTGTTTGAATTAAAAACATAGATACTTATCGTTTGTCAAGTAGAATGGGCTTAGTTAGGTTCCGAATCCGAGAGTTTGCTGACGAAAAAGGATGGACGCTAAAGGATGTTGCCGATCGATCCGAGGTTCCGTACAGCACAGTCAGGCACTATGCTCGATCGGAAGGTCTAGCAACGGTTGATATCACATCAATTCAAAAAATAGCTCGCACGCTGGATGTTTTGATTGAAGAGTTGATGGATGTTGTCAAAGAATGAACAGCGAGTACCCATCGGGTGCGTCGCTATCAGATATCTTTAAGTGCGATCGAACATCTCACAGCGACGCAGGATACAAATGAGAGTTTTTGTGCGTAAATCGTGAGTTTAATAAATTTTTTGCATCATGTTAAGTTACCTTCTGTATCAACTTTAGTTTCTGTCTGAGATCCATCATCATTATCTTGCAAGAAACCGTGATACCAAGGTGTCACAATTCCATTTTCTCGTCCTAACCTCACAATTTCCCATAAAAGCGGGTCTTTACTTATTTGATGTTCCAGAATCAGTTCCCAATAGGTATTAGCTCCTAGATCGGTGCGTTCAATTAATCGGTTTTCTCCAGCATTCCAGAATCTCTCCACAATCAAACGCTTGGATTCTACTGTTTGGTCAACTAATATAAGTTTTGTCGCAACTATTTGCTCAGGTTGCAAATTGAGATATTCAATAGCATGATTGTATTTGGGAATGCAATCTAATTCAATATTTTCATCGGGTTCAAGGTCAAAATACTCTGAGGGTGTTAACTCTACGGATTGCCAATGAAGACTGTTATTAAGTTTGTATTCGATCGCAATTTGGATGTTTGTCTCAGTTTTCATCTGTTTTTACCTCTTTTGCCTAAATCTCGACCTTCAAAGGCTTTCATAATCTGCTTGTAGGTTTTGGGTTCGATATCTTGATTGTTTAGCATTTCCTCTAACTGATTAGGTGTTTGCTTCAGCAAAAAGTTGATATCAATACCTTTAAGGTTTGGGTTGCTTCTAAGATCCTTGAGCTGTCCTAGTCCAGCTAATTGAGTTTCTATGGGAATGTTTGGCTGAATACTCACTATTTAACAAGCATTGATTAATATAGTAACTAAACAAAGGCTAAATGTCACACATACAGGACTTACGCATTGTAATCGAGATCGGGAGGATGCGATCGCACTTCTTCCGCTTCCTGCAAAATATGGTTAACTGGTGGACTTTGGGAATCGGGTAAACTTGTCTGCCCAGGTGAGGATTTACCGTTGAGATGGCGCTTAGTCCTAAACCAAGCCAACCATCCCAAACCTCCACCCAACAAAAGACTAACTGCAATCAACATAATGGAGGGATGGGGAGGTAGGAAAGGATGTTGGGGAGAGGGGAAATCCCAAGGTTCTTTGAGCGAATCGTAGCTGCTGGCTAAGATTCCGGCGACGCCAACTCCTACACCGATACCAGTACCGACTGCTTGAATCGTATTTTGTAATTCGCGATCGCGCTCTTTTTCCACTTTCTCATACTGTACCTGTTGTTTTTGAGCATCAACTTCCACAATGCCCCGGATTGTTTCTATCATCTGTTGAAACAATTGCCGTCCTACGGTAAGATAACTCATATTGACTTTAATCTGTTCCTGAAATTTCGGGCAACTCCGGTCAACAAAATTTTGTATAAAATCTAAGTTATCCATTTCTTGGACGCTGCAATCGCCAAGTTGTTTGAGCCAATCACTATAGTTTTTAGCATTCGTTTCAATTGTAATCTGGTGAAGTTCTATATCTCGCAAATAGCGGGCATAAGTTAACCCGATTTGGGGGAGTTCAGTCAGCCAGCCCTCTAGTTGTTCCAGACGCTCCTTTCTATCTGATTTCAAACGACTAAATTCTTCTACTTTTTCCTCTAATTGACTGTAGAGTTTTCTCGCTTCCTTGTTGCAAAGATACGCTTGGTGATCAACATAAATAATTTTACTGCGGCAGCATAACAAATTGAGCAGCGGACGGTAATACTTGCCGGATGCTTCTATCTCTGAAGTTTTTTCATCAGTATCTAACCAGACTAGGATATGACAATTTAATCTCGGATCTTCTTGACTATTGTCAAATTCAAAAATGGGACTACCTAGAAGTTTCCCCTCACTGATAAAATATGGTTGTGGCTGTTTAAGCTCTGAATCTTGAAACAAAGCGTCTACACAAGCTACTGCTAAATCTTTATGATTAGTGCCAGCAAAATCAACAGGTTTGGCAAATAATACTAGGGTTTGTCCCAGTGACGCTTGGATTTCGCGAGGTAGCAGACAGCCTTGAAAGTTTAGGTTGCTCAGTTGGTTGATTTCTAATGTTGAATTCGGGTAAAGTAGCGTGAAGTCAAGGGCGTAAGTGTCATGGAGTTGGAGCGGGTAAATTCCGCCTGTCAGGGGCAGTCGCTCCGGTTGGCTAACAGTTGTAAATGACACAACTCTATCGCCATTTGAATCGTAAAGTTCAAGATAGTCGCTCGGTTGGCTATTTTGGCTGTTTCGATTGTTTAGCTTTTCGGGTAAAAAATCGAGCTGCGGATTTGTTTGCAGCAGGTGTCCCAAAGCAGCGCATTTCTGCCATAAATGATCGGCTTTGTCTACAGGTTGTTTATCGCCTTTTGCAAGGTTGTTGCACAAATGAAAGGCAAACAGCGTGAGTTTGGGGTTGGCAAGTTTGCCTGTCAATTCAGGATTGTTCATCACGTAGACCCTGAGTGCTATTTTGGCTGGTTGGGGAAACTTTCTTGGATGGCATTTAATAGCGTTTCTCTGGAAACTTTGGGAGGTGGAGGCGGTGGAGGAGGTGTCAGGGTGTTTGTTCCTGGCAGGCGCTCTCCCGCTGATTTGGTTTCTGTTGAAAACAACTCTTTGCGAGTCTGGCGTAAAGCCTTTTGAAGGTCGGTGTACTTGGCACACCATTCAATGATGTCATCAGCAAGTTCATCATCTTTTTCTCTAAAATTAGCAGTTGCTTCTTTAAGGTCTTCATGCCTATTCTCATTCAAAAACAGGGGTTGCTGATTTTTGATTAGGTGTATGAAGGCGTTGATATTCTTCAGACTATCTTCGAGCATTATTCTCAGATTCCTATTGGCCCACTGAACAAAATGCAGCCCAATGGTAGGGTGATTGAAACGGTCGTATTTCTCTAGCGCCTATCTCATCAAGCATATCGTATAGCGCTTCTTTTTGGGTGGGACGTAGGGGAAGTTGGCTTCTCCACTCTTGTAAATTTTCTGTGGTAGCATCCCGCAGCCAAAGTTGAGCAGAGTTAAGGGCAAGGGAGACACTTAACCCGTCTTTGAGAAGCTGATAAAATTTTATCATCAAAAATGAGGTAGACAAATCGCTGACGGCCCACAGCGTCGGTACTACACTGGAACTGCCAGCCGCCAGGAAACCGCTAGGTAAGCTGATATATTCATCGCTGATGCTGTTAAATTCGCTGATGCCTGTTTCGCAGGCGGAGAGGACAACCAGGCGACATTCTCGGAGGTCAAGGTCAAAGATGTCTGCGAAGGTGAGGCATTTGGTGAGGTCGAGGGTGTTGCCATTTTGTAAGGGTAGATAGCGAGTGGGGTTTTCTTCAGGGGGAGGCGGGGGTAATTCGCAGTCGGCTAGCAGCAATGCTGATAGCAAAGGTTGATTAAAGTTAAAGTAGCCATGACAGCTAAAGTGGGCGCAGTGGGCGATGCGGAGACGGCTGTTATCTATCAATAATTTGTCGGCACCACTTTGGATGAGGATATCTTTGAAGTCAAAATGCTGACTAATCACTTCTACTTCTAAGTCGCTACAGTTCAGGTCATTAGAGGGATTTTGGACGCCAAATAGGTGAGTGAAATTTGGGCGTTTTCGCCTTTGTGCCTGTTGCAGCAGTTGACAACTGGGGGAATAGCGGACACCTTGTTTGAAGCAATCTAGTAGGCAGGGAGTGGTGGGTGCAGGAGACTGGGTTTCTGGGTTAAATCGCTTCCAGGTTTCATGGCTAACCGGCAAGGCGTGAATAGGGAAAAGGTGCAGGAAACGGTGGGGAATTAAAATTAGTTGATCGCAGTGTTTGGGTACTTTCCCCAGAATTTCATTGATATGCAATATTTCAGATAAGCTTTGGAGGCGAGGGGCTAGGTTTTCCCGCCATTGGGTTTTGTCTTCCTTTTGGTAATCTCTCAGATATTCCTCGCCCCAATTTACCAAGGCTTGAAAATCGGCTTTTGAAGATTGCCAGACTATAGGAGTTGGTGATTGGGGGGTGATAATGAAAGTAAGGAATTTGTCGCCCAGGATGTACCATTCAAGGATAGCGGTGTTTTCTGCAGTGAGGGCTTGAATATCGCTGTAGAGGATGCCTTTAACTTCTTGAGTCAGGAGGAAGTCGGGGTCGATGGGTTGGATGTCACGGACGAGCAGTTCATCGAGTTGTTGCCGCAATTGGGTGAGATGGGTTTGATCGCGGCTGGTAGTTTGTAGGGTGTCGATTTGGAGGCCGCGTTCTCCCGATATTGTGCCGCTGTTGCTGTTACGATTTGTCTGTTGGTTGTCTAGTCGGCCCTGTTCGGCATCAATTTCTTGACGCAGGCGCGAGAGTTCCTTGAGAACGGTTTCGGGAATATCGCCTTTGGGGTATAACTCGCGGGTGGCAACGAGTTCGACTAAGTTTCGGGCTTTGCTGCCTTCGACGTATTCTAGGGCTTTGGTGTAGTGTTTTAATTCGATGCAAACTTCTACCATGCCCAGATAGAGTTTATTCCATTCTTCGGCTAATTTCTGTTTGGTTTCATCCCCAGATTGAATCTCGCCCCGTAAAAATTCTACTGTTTCAATCGCTTTGGCATAGGTATTATAAGCGAGTTGCCATTGCTGGTTACTTTGGTAAAGATTACCTAAATTAGATAAAGTCTCTGTATGTCCTTGTGGGAAAGCCTCGCGAGTTCTAATAGTTAAAGCCTTGTTAGAAAGTGTGATCGCCAGTTCAATATTCTCTGCTTTCTCTCCCCTGGTTCTGTAACTGTAGGCAATTGCCAGATTATTTTGCGTCGCAGCCCAATCTAGGGGAAAGGCATCGCGCGTGTAGACGGTTAATGCAGCAGTGTAAGATGCGATTGCCAGTTCGATATTCTCTGCTTCCTCTCCCCTGATTCTGTTACGGTAGGCTGTTCCCAGATTATTTTGCGTTATAGCCCAATCTTGGGGAAAGGCATCGGGGGTGAGGACGGTTAATGCAGCAGTGTAAGATGCGATCGCCAGTTCGATATTCTCTGCTTCCTCTCCCCTGATTCTGTAAGTGTAGGCAATAGCCAGATTATTTTGCGTTATAGCCCAATATTTGGGAAAGGCATCGGGGGTGAGGACGGTTAATGCAGCAGTGTAAGATGCGATCGCCAGTTTGATATTCTCTGCTTTCTCTCCCCTGATTCTCTTACGGTAGGCTGTTCCCAGATTATTTTGCGTCGTTGCCCAATATTCGGGAAAAGCTTCGCGGGTGTAGACGGATAATGCAGCAGTGTAAGATGCGATCGCCAGTTCGATATTCTCTGCTTTCTCTCCGCTGATTCTCTCACCGTAGGCTGTTGCCAGATTATTTTGCATCCTTGCCCAATTTTCGCTTCCCGGTTCCCAATTATTTAAAAGTATTTGATAACCAGTAATGGCAATTTCAAGATTATTCGCTCTTTTCCCCAGCGGAAAGCGACTAATATGATTACTCAAGTTTCCCATGAGGTCGAGAATAGATTCAATTGCTTCGGGATGTTCGGCAATAAAATCCTGGGTCAATTGCTGTAAAAACTCGGCAAAACGGGCATTGAGGAGATGTTGCCGCCCGGCCAGCATGGGGTAAATTACTTTAATATCGCTGTTGCTATCTATTTTTGCTACCAATAGGTCTCCGATAAACTCTAAATACTCTTGGGGATTTTCACCTTCAGAGTTATCGCTATCTCCGTCATCGTTCATCCCCAAGAATTGCCCTAGCTGACTGGCCAAATTCCGTAAAAAATTAGCGGGATTTTCCTGTCCTTCCTCTGCCAGGTTTTCTGCTACTACCTCGCAAACTTGCAGAAACCCCCAATCTACCAATTCTAAGTTAGCCTGTAAAATCTGCAGTTCCTCACCTTTGGGGCAAGTCAGGAGTGTCTCAATCAATTGCAGATAAGCTTGGGCGCGGGTTTCTTCCATTGTGGGGAGTTGTCAGTAACACGGATGTTTATTTTAACATGATTCGATGAGTGGCCAGAAACCGGGTTTTTTCGAGAATATTTGGTTACAGGCGAAGAGATGGGAAAAAACCCGGTTTCTTCGATTGTGCGCGAGTGGCCAGAAACCTCGGTTAGCCCGATAGTCCGCCAGGGGTTTAAACCCCTGTCTCATAGCAAAAGTCCTCTTAAGAGGACTAAAGATTTTTTGATTTTTATCTCAGCTTTTCAGTCGGTTTCAACCGACTTTCGCTATTAGCCAGAGGTTGAAACCCCTGGCGGTTGTGGGCGACACCACTTTACTATTAGTTGCTATACTGTAGACACTCTGTATATACATCCTCAAAAAAAAGGTGAATTCCTCAGAGTAATATCACTAGCTAGAGGATTAGGCTATGGTTGCAACGATCGCCAAATGGGGAAACAGTCTTGCTGTTCGGATTCCACAGCATTTAGCTAAAGAGATTAACTTAGCTGAAGGTTCCCAAGTGCAGCTTGTGTTGATAGATGGTAGGCTGACGATCGAGCCGATAACTCGTCGGCGATATTCCTTAGAGGAATTGATAGACGCGATTACTCCAGAGAATCTTCATAATGAGATTGATAGTGGAGTTGCTGTAGGGAACGAAGTTTGGTGACACAATCAAATCCCTACATTCCGAGTCGAGGCGATATCGTTTATTTAGACTTTGACCCAACTAAGGGACACGAACAAAAAGGACTTAGACCTGCTTTTGTGCTGTCGCCTCGCGCTTACAATGAGAAAAGCTCCTTAGCTTTATTTATGCCTATTACAAAGCAACAAAAAGGCTATCCTTTTGAAGTTCCTCTACCGACTGGATTGAAAGTTCAAGGAGTAATCCTTGCAGATAAAATCAAGTGTCTAGACTGGAAGGTTCGCGGTGTTCGATTCGTTGAGTCTGTATCTGAAGATGCGATCGAGGAGGTGCAAAGCAAAATTGAGCCATTGTTACTGTAAAACCCGGTTTCTTTAGTTGGGGCGACTACGAACACCATATTTTGTAGGGGCGGGTTCACCAACAATATCTAACAATTACCAACCATCTAGATAAACCCGCCCCCACATCACCAATAACCCACATCAACCTGGATCATGATGATTGTTGGTTGGGTGGGGGCGGGTTTTCGAGATTGTTTGTTTCAGGCGATTATGGTTGGTAAAACCCGCCCCTACGAGGATTATTTACATATCGTAAAAAACCGGGTTTCTTCTAATTTTGCGCTAATTCTGGCGGCCGGCCCATTAAACCGGTCATCAAGCGCAAGGCTAAAAACCTCACTGGCGGAATTGTCCGCAAACACCACAATCCAAAGCGGCGAAATGCTACAATTGGCAGCCAAGTATTAGAAAATAATCTGTCTAGAAAATCGGTAAATCCTAACACGATTAAATTCTCTTTTTTGCGCCAGTTGTGATACCGTTTCAATACTCGCAAATCGCCGATGTCTTCGCCTTTTTGGTGCGCTTGCTGCAAGATTTGGGCGATCGCCCCAGCGTCTCGAATACCCATATTCAATCCCTGGCCGCCGACGGGATGGCAGCAGTGGGCAGCGTCGCCAATTAGTGCTAATCTTGGCAAAACGTAGCGATCGCTCTGCATTAACTGCACCGGAAACAAAAAGCGATCGCTCTCCAATTCCAAACGCCCCAAAAGCCCGCCCGTGCGCTGTTCCAACAAAGTCAAAAACTCTTTTTCATCCATTTGTTGCAAAGCTTTCGCTTCCGCGTGGGGTGCTGTCCAAACTACTTGACAGCGGTTCCCAGGTAATGGTAAGACTCCCATCGGGCCGCTCGGCCAAAAGCGCTCAAAAGCGATATCATTGTGCGGTTTTTCTGCTTTAATAGTGATAGCAACGCAGGATTGCCAGTATTTCCAGCCGCGAGTGCTGATGTTGGCTTCGGTGCGGATGCGCGATCGCGAACCGTCGGCGGCGACTAATAATTTGGTGCGAATTGTCCGAGTTTCGCCGTTTTGTTTGACTTTTATTTCGGCGCAATCGGTTAAATATTTTACCTCCACTACTTCCGCCGGACAAACCCAACTAAAATTCGGGTTTTTTGCCAAAGATTCTTGCAAAGCTGACAGCATGACTCGGTGCTCGCCAACGTAACCTAAAGCTGCTTTTGGTACGGGCAATTTGCCAGTATTTCCCAAATCCGGGCGGTGGAATTCGACGACGCCGGGATAGTCGCCGTCGCAGAGGCTAATTTGCTCGAAGGTGGTGATTTGCGGCAAGATTTGCTGCCACACGCCGATACCTTCTAAGATCATTCCTGATAGCAGGGTGATTGCATAAGCTTGTTTTTTGGCTGCAGCGGCGGCGGGGAGTTGGGTTTCAATTATAGCGATTTTCAATCCAGAATCTTTTAAGGCGCTGGCTAAGGTGGCCCCGACTATGCCGCCTCCGACGATGGCTATGTCAAAGTCGAGTGTCGGTGTTTGCGTGGAGGCTGTTGTTGGAGAAAGTTGGTTTACAGGCATTTTCAAGGGATTTTGTCAAAGTTAATTGGATTGTTACTTTGTTATTGTAAAGAATTATTTCGATTTAGGGCGATCGAGAAGAGGAGGAGAAGGAAAGAGTATCGGCATATCGTTTCCGGTTGGATGGGCACGATCAAATCAAGGTCAATAATTCCACATTTCCCCACGCACCACTCCCCATCATTGTCAATAATTCCACATTCCCCGACTCCCGACTCCCGACTCCCGACTCCCGACTCCCCATCATTGTCAATAATTCCACATTTCCCAACGGACCACTCCCAACGGACCACTCCCCATCATTCCGGTGTAACCGGGATGATAAACTCAAGGGTTTCAGACTAGGAACTCCAAATGCAACCCCTGGATGCACTCGCTACCTCAGAAACCCGGTTTCTTCCTATATTTCTCGTCACTCAACGCAAAACTGCTAGAAACCGGGTTTCTAGCCCCCCCGATGGGTGAGCCCTGAAACTAATGACTACTAACTAATGACTACTAACTACTGACTAATGACTACTAACTACTGACTAATGACTACTAACTACTGACTAATGACTATTTCCTTTGTGTTTTCGGCAGCCAGCGCTGATACTTCCTGACCAAGGGGAATCTCGATGACAAACTCTGCACCTTCCCCGGGCGCGGAAATACACTGCAATTTGCCTTGGTGTTTTTCAACTATAATCTGATAGCTGATTGACAATCCCAAGCCTGTGCCTTTGCCGACGGGTTTAGTAGTAAAAAATGGGTCAAACAACTTGCCAATAACTTCTTGATTGATTCCCATCCCGTTGTCTGCAATCCGAATTGTTAGTGTGTGTGAATTCGCACTGGTGCTAATCCGAATTCTGTTGGGGTTACAATATATTTCTTTGGAAGAACGCTGGCGGTTGTACTCTTCGAGGGCATCGATCGCATTTCCTAAAAGATTCATAAATACTTGATTGAGCTGACCTACATAGCACTCGACTTTGGGGAAGTTGCCGTATTCTTTGATAATCTCGATCGCGGGACGAAGTGGATTACCTTTGATCCGGTGCTGCAAAATTAGCAAAGTGCTTTCGATTCCTTCGTGAATGTCAACGAGCTTCATCTGCGATTCGTCGAGTCTGGAAAAGTTGCGCAAGGATACAACTAAGTCGCGGATGCGATCGGCTCCTAGTTTCATTGAGTCCAAAATCTTCGTAAAGTCTTCCATTAAGAAATCGATGTCAATATCTGCGGCTGCTTCTACAATTTCCGGGACGGGATTTGGGTATTTTTCCTGGTAAAGGTGGAGCAAACCGAGCAAGTCTGCGGCGTATTCGGTGGCGTGGGTGATGTTGCCGTAGATGAAGTTAATCGGATTGTTAATTTCGTGGGCGACGCCGGCGACTAGCTGCCCGAGAGAAGAGATTTTTTCGGTTTGGATGAGTTGAGTTTGAGTTTGGTGCAACTCGCGGACAGCTTTTTCGAGCTGGGCTGCTTGCCATCGATACTGTCCCTCGGACTGCTTGAGTGCTTCCAAAACTTGGACTCGATCGCTAATGTCGGTGTGAGTTCCCACCCATTCGCGAATGCTGCCGTCTTCTGCTAAAATTGGAACTCCGCGCACCCAGAAGTGTCTGTAGCTGCCGTCTGCAGCCCGCAAGCGGTGCTCGACTTCGTAGAGACTTTTGGCTTCTACTGCGCGCATCCAAGCTTGTATTGTGCGATCGCGGTCTTCTGGGTGCACTGCTTCTATCCAGTTGTCCCTGATCTGTTCCAAGCTCATGCCTGTATAAGCTATCCATTCAGGCTGAGGCCCAGAGGGGATTCCGCTAGCGTCTGTCATCCATACCAGTTGGGCGGTGGCCATTGCCAGCGATCGGTATCTTTCCTCGCTCATACGCACAAATTCTTCGGCTTGTCGGCTGGCTGTCACGTCGCGCAAAATTGCTGTGAATATAATTTCCCCTGCAACTTCGAGTTTGGAAATAGAAGCTTCGGCGGGAAATTCCGTACCGTCTCGGCGGCGGGCGAAAATTTCTTTGCGGCTGCCCATTTTTCGGGCTTGTTTAACGCCGCCGAAATTATTGACGAGGTGGCTGTGAGGGGCGACAAAAGCTTCGGGCAACAGCAGGCTCAGGGATTGCCCGATCGCCTCAGCAGCCGGCCACCCAAAAATCCGTTCTGCACCTTGGTTGAACAGGATAATTTTTTGGTCAGCATTCACGGAAATAATCGCGTCGTCGGCAATTTCTAAAATGCCGGCGAAACGAGCTTGAGACAGTTGCAGCGCTTGTTGAGCTTGGAAGCGATCGCTGATGTCGCGGGCGATCGTCGAAATGTATGGGAGTTTGTCGCCCGGTGCGGAGTGGGAGATGAGGACTTGGCTGACGGGAATTTCGAGTCCCGATGCTGATAGGAAAACTGTTTCTCCGCTCCAAAAGCCACAGGAAATAGCGGTGGCGATCGCTTGATTCAAAGTGCTGCGGGCTGACGCTGGCCTGAATTCTGCAACTTGTCGGTTGGATATATCTTCGTTTTCGTCTATACCCACCATTTTTCTGCCTGCTTTGTTGATGTAAATGGGGCGTCCTTCGAGGTCGCAGATACCTACAAAATCCGGCGTTGCTTCGAGAATTGCTGCCAGACTTCTGTTGGCTATTTCAGCTTGTTTGCTCTCAGTAATATCCCGCGCGATGCTAACTATACCGCTGATATTTCCTACCCCGTCCCGGTAAGCGCTTTTTGTAGAAAGAAATGTCCGCAAATTGCCTTTAACTGGCAGTTCTTCTTCGATTGATTGCGTTTCTCCCGCTGTCACAATTTGGATATCTGTCCTCCTAATATTGCCCGCAATTTTCGGCGGAAATAACTCGCTGTCATCTCTGCCGATAATGTCGTCTACAGACTTACCAATTATACTGGCTCCCGCAGCATTGAGCATCATGTAACGACCTTGAATGTCTTTGACAAATAGGGCGGTCGGCGTACTGTCGATGACTGTCAGCAACAGGTTGTAGTTTTTTTGAAGCGCCTGCTTTGTTGTTTGAGAGTCGAGAATTTGCTGCTGCAATTGTTCGTTGGCGATTTTCAGTTGGAGAGTCCGTTTCTCAACTTTAGTTTCTAAGTCTAATTTAGCTTTCCTCAGTCCCAGTTCCGCTCGAGAGCGCTTCCGGTCGGCGGTGCAGAGAGTTTTTGCATTCTGCAAAATCAGAACTGTAAAAATCATCACGTTCAATACGCTTAACAGCGATATCCCTACCTCCGGCCTGTAGGCTTGTAACCGCTCTCCCAAGAGAATGAAATAACCCACTAAAGGCGGGATAATAATTGCCTGCGGCAACAAGCGCCTCGCCATGATGCCACCCGCGCGCTCGCTGGCGATTACTGCTATCAATCCTCGCTCTGGACTGGCAAATAAAATGCCGAAGCTCAGCAACATAAATGCTGCGGAGGTGTGCAAAGCCATGCCTGTATAATCGCCAATTCTGTAAAATAAAGCTTTGCCGTAGATGTAGCCTATTAAACCTAGAAATGCAATTAAAAATGCACAACAGCTTAAGATTTGAACCCGCCGGTATTTAGGGCGGCGTTCTGACAGCAGCAGCAGGGCTGTTCCCAGCAATAAAAAAGCAGCAGCAGTATTCGGCGCCATGCGTCCTGGTGTTCCGCCGCTTGTCAAGGCGTAACTCTCTTTAAATAGGAGTTGGTCGATGCCTAAGTCTAAATTAAAGCGATATTGAGCTAGGGTTAAGAGGCTAATTAATATAATTAAAAATGAACAGCTATAAATTAAAAATTTAGCGATTTTTTCATGCTTTCTTGCTGTTAATTCGGCGCGTTGCCGGTGTAGGATGAACAGAGAAAACCCGCCCAAAATAAAGCAGACCGCAGTATTGGCTTTCATGGTAACCAGTCCGGGCAGAATGCTCTTTAACAGTTGCAGATCGAATATCCAACCCAAAATGACTGTACAGCCGATCGCGATTACTGCAATACTAGCTTTTTTGGAAAAAGACTGGACAGCAGCAATTGCGGTTGAGGGCTTTTGCACTTGTTGTGGTGGTTCAAAAAGTTCCAATTTCTCGCTCCCTCAAATTATTTGGGTTTCTACGTATCTAAGGTAACAATAAATACTGTAGCTATCTTGTTGCCCCCTATACAAAGCTGCTTAAGATTTTCTTAAAACTGCCCTGCATAAAATATAAATTATTTTATCTAACTTTAGAGAGATAGTCAACCGAAGGTTGAAGGCTCTTATGTAGAAGGCATTCGGCAGAATTGAATATTTTTTTTTGCTTGTAACTTAAAACAAAAAATTCCTTGTTCCTTCAGCCTTTTTCCTGGTTCCTTGGAAATTAGCGCCCGATTCATCGGCCTTGCAAAGTGTTTTTATTTAGTTGAGCGAGGGGTAATGGTAGCGGATGAATCCCTCGGCAACAAGATCGCTTGCATTGTAAACCTGGATCTGCGGGTGCGGTTGATGCGATCGGCACAAAAGTTACGCTAAACTGTTGTTTAAAAAACTTGAGTAAATTTACTAAATCACTTATAGTTTTAAGCTTAAAAACTATTGCTACAATTCTGAATCTTATACCAATTATTAAAAGATCCCGGTAAGGACACGGCTCTTGAAGTGTCCCTACAGATGCTCGCGTACAATGCGGTTGGGTTTTGTCGATCGACTAATGACTAATGACTACTGACTAATGACTACTGACTAATGACTACTGACTACTGACTACTGACTCCCAACTTTTGAAGTGCTTGCAAAGCTTCGGTTGCTGACGGGTAACGCTGGGAGAAAGCGTACACTACCATCTGGTCTAAAACTCTAGCAAACTCCGGGGTGACAGTTGCATTGTTCTGCCAGATGAGATTGCCTAAATTATCGACTTTGAGTTGTTTCGGCTGCATCCCTGTCAAGGCTTGAATCCCGATAATCCCGACAGCATAGATGTCGCTGCAAAATTTCGGGTTGCCGTGAGCTTGTTCGGGAGGGATGTAGTCTTGCTGAGTGCCTCCGCGCGATTTCGTTTGACCGATGCTGTTTTGTGAAGTGTTGATTTCTTTAACGGCCCCAAAGTCAATTAATACAATCTTGCCATCTGATGTCCGCCTGATTAAGTTCTGAGGGTGAACGTCGCGGTGAATTACATCTTGTTTGTGAACGAATACAAGCACTTCCAATATATCTTTCAACAAAGCAATAACCTGATGTTCTTCCCAAGGTTGACCTTCGATTAGTTCTTGATACAGGGGCTGCCCTTCGATGAATTGATAGACTAAATAAAAATATCCATCTTCTTCAAAGCGAGCTAACAATTCCGGTATCCGATCGTGTTTGCCCAATCGATATAAAACCCGCGTTTCTCGCTCGAATAGGTGGCTAGTTCTCTCAGACTGGCTTTTCAGGCGCTTGACGAGGCACAAAGGTCGATCGGGCAAATTCTCATCTTCAGCCAGATAGGTATCGCTGTACTCGGTGTTCACCAAATGTTCTCTAATTCGGTAACGCATCCGCAGCAGCTTTTGCAAGATCGGATCGAGAGAATTAGCTGGTTGTGTGCCTTTTTGTACAGCTCTCATGATGCAGTCCCAAAGATTTGCTCCGACTACTCTTTCTTCTTGTCCAATAATTTCTGCTTGCTTCAGTACCTTGGTGAGGTCTTTCCACAAATTGTAGCCGACATACCGCCCCAGGTAGCCCACTGTGTACCCGCGGGCGATCGGATCGTTTTGCTGAATTTCTTGGTACGTCAAACCCCCTACAACGCCTCGAATTATCGACTGCTCTAATCGAGTTAGGTGTTCTCCTGTTTGTTGGTATACGAAATTCTCTAAGAAATTAATGGCTTCTTCTACTGTCATAGCTTTATGTGTTAAGTTACTTGTACACGCTCTGCACATCTTTTTCTCTAAAATAGCAAGCAAATTGCCAGCAATGAGGTACAGCTTTCCACTCACCAATTACCCAGTACCCATTGCGTTGCGAGCGGATAAAAAAACCCTATATTTGTGCTATTTATTATTTAACTTAACTTGAATATCTTGTTGAATTATTGAAATATATATTTACAAATATGATTTTTATGACTTTAAGTTCTGAATTTTATGAAGTGACTTTCTAACATTTTTGGGCTAGGATAGGAATTAAAAGTTTGAATCAGGGAGTAGATCTATGATGCTTGGAAAAATAGATCTATTATAACCGCCCCGCTTAATAGGGGAAAATACATCTGAAAGCGTTATACCAATTTTTTATGAGGCCCCGTAGAATCCGATCCCCTCTAGCCCCCCGCGTCCGGGGGGGACAAGATTCCGATCTTTCGTCCCCCGACTATCAGGGGGATTTAGGGGGAGCGAGATATGGGCAACTTCACATTAAATGGGTATTACTTGGTCGATCGCCAATGCAACGCCAGGAATTCCCACGCTATCTTAGGAGTGGTGGAATATCTAACGCCGACTTAACTTCCAAGGCGTAGGATATCCGTTCAGGAATTTTCATCATTTTTCATAGGTTTGTAGTGAGGGCGCAGAGTCTTCTTCAATGGAGGCTAAGGACTAAACTCCTTACTACAAACAACCTCACCTTTCTGGAAATGTACAATTTTTTTAACTTATGTTAGACATCAACACGAATCCTACCGATCGCCTTTATTTCAGTCAACAGCCAAACGATCTCGCCACATCAGCATTTCCGGTTAACAACGACTTGCTCAACCGAGCGATCGACGATCCATTCAATGTTTCTAGTTATAGTGCTGAATCTAGCTTTCCTAATCTCACAGCATTCAGCAGCGACCAACAGACACAAACTGCGGATTTTATTGTAGCTGATGCGAGCGCTGGCTTCAGTTACTCTGTGAGCGATGCTCAACTCAAACCGCAGTCACAGTCAGCGAGCGCAAACACAGATCCGCTAACGGGAACGATATCTGCTTCTGCGTTGAATTTCTCCGATCCAGGTAACTCTCTTTTGACAGCTCGTAATGTTGTTGGCGTTCAGAACGGTAGCATCCGCTTAACTGAGTTCGTGGGGACAGGCGATCCCAATGATTTCTACCGATTCGAGATCGACACTAAGAGCAATTTTAGCCTGCGTCTCGACGGTTTGACGCGGGATGCTGACGTAAAGTTAATTCAAGATAGAAACAGCAACGGTGTAGTTAATTTTGTTGAAGTTATTAGCTCCTCTCTTAAGGAGGGCACTACCCCGGAGGTGATTGATGTATCCAAGCTGGCTCCAGGGACATACTATGTCCAAGTCTCTAGCTTCCTAGGCAACTCTACCAATTACAACCTGACTCTTTCTGCAACACCTGTTCCTGTATTGCCCGATGTTGCTACACCTAACGGTGCTTTTAATGACAATTACGGCTACGGTTTAGTGAATGCAAATGCAGCAGTTACCCGCACCCTGAACCGCTCAACTCTCTTCCCTGATGTTCGTAATTTGAGCGAGAATAATTGGGGGGTAGACGCGATAAATGCGCCAGAAGTTTGGGCTCAGAACATTACAGGAAATGAGATTGTTGTAGCTGTCGTCGATACTGGTGTTGACTACTACCATCCCGACTTGGATAGTAATATTTGGCAGAACCCTGGTGAAATTGCGGAAAATGGCATCGATGACGATCGCAACGGATTTATTGATGATATTCGGGGTTGGGATTTTCTGTATAACGACAACTACCCAATGGATCTGGATGTCTACGGTCACGGCACTCACATAGCAGGTTCGATCGCGGCGGAACGAAATGATTTTGGCATCACAGGAGTTGCCTACAATGCCAAGATTATGCCTGTGAGAGTGTTAGACACCCTTGGTGAGGGCGAGTTGAATAATGTTGCTGCTGGAATCCGCTATGCTGCTGATAATGGAGCAAATGTAATTAACCTCAGTATTGGAAATGAGTTTTACCCTTCCAACCTGGTGAATGCTGCAATTGAGTATGCAAATAACAAAGGCTCTGTTGTGGTGATAGCAGCGGGAAATTCTGGTTTTAGCCAACCTGATTATCCAGCTCGTAATGCCGATCGCTGGGGAATTGCCGTGGGCAGTATTGATATAAACGGCAGGATGGCTGACACCTCGAACCGTGCGGGTTCCACACCTTTGGATTACCTAGTTGCTCCGGGAGTAGACATCTATTCTACAACTCCCTATAACAACTATGAAAGCGAAACGGGCACATCTATGGCAGCGCCACACGTAGCGGGTGTAGCGGCTTTAGTTTTGAGTACCAATCCGACTTTAACTCCGGCTCAAGTTGAGTACATTTTGACGACAACAGCTAATCGAAATGGGGTGACTGCATAGTATCGATCGGGTCAATGAGACAGGCGTGTAAACCCCTGTCGTGGGACTACTATAGCAATCCTTGCAGGAGTCATAAATTTTTTACCCCACCCCAGCCCTCCCCGAGATCGCGGTCCGGGAGTAAGAAATTCACAAATGATTTAGGATTGCTATATAGCTTTGAGAAAATGAATCAGCCCTGCTTAATTTTTCATCTTGTTCACGTAGCCCCACAAACTGTAATCGCGACTCAGCCAACCCCGGAAAAAAGCCATCTGACTCGGATCTTCTTGCACCCTTTTGTAGCGGTAAATAATTCGTTCGTTAATCATTTGCAGCGCCGTACTTTTGTTGTTAGCGGCTTTCAATGCTTGCTTGGTGCGCGAGTCAAAAATGCCGGTTTGCGGCAATCCTAAGGCTTGCTGGAGAAAGGTAATAGAGTTATTAATACCGAAATTAACGGCGGTGTCAAACATGACGATCGCCAAAGCCGGCTGCATCGTGCTCGAGAGGCTCGAATCCCAGTAATATTTATAAATTTCTAGGAGCTCTGCTTCCGACATCTGCGTCACGTCCAGGGGCGGAAGCCCACGACTGTAGCGGTAGGCGTTGTATTCCGTTTGCAGGACCCCCCTATAAGTTCTGCCGCCCTTATCGGCAGGGTGATTGCTGAATCCACCCTCAAAATATAGAGTGAAATAAAGAGCCGTTTGAAATAATTTCTGCCGAAAGCTGGCTGTCTGCTGCTGTGCGAGAGTCTTTTGGGCAAAGGGTAAGGGGATTGCCAAGGTTAACAAGAGTATCCCCAGCAGGAGGTTTGGTTTCCACTTAATGTTATGTTGGCGCTGTGTCGCTTGCTTGTCGCTCATAAATTCTCTGTGACGATCGCCCGTAGTTCCGCTAAAACTGCTACTCTGCAAAATGATCTAGATTCAACCTTTAACTTGATAGCACAGATAGGCCGCCAAATGAATTCTGATTTTCGCAACCAATCCGAAACACCCCAATTTGAAGATGCTGCATCGCTGACAGTCTCCGCAGAAATGTATTACTCTCAAGGCGATTTAGCAGCAGCCCTCGCTGCTTGTCGCCGAGCTCTGGAATTGCAACCGGATTGGGCGGCGGCTTACGTGACGATGGGCAATGTGCAGCAAGCAAGCGGCCTTCTTGAGGAAGCGATGCGGTGTTATTCTGAGGCGATCGCCCTGAATCCCGATTTTGCTGAGGCTTATACTAATTTGGGCAGTATGCTCTACAAACAAGGGCGTTTGGTGGAGGCTATTGTCAATTACTCCAAGGCGATCGAACTTAAACCAAATTTGGCTGCTGCTTACTGGAATTTGGCAGGGGCACTGAAGCAGCAGGGGCAGCCGGATGCAGCGTCCGCATACGAGCAAAAAGCTCTCGAACTCAACCCCCATCTAGCTGAGGTAGATTTTCACTTAAATTTGGGAGATAAATTAGCGCGGCAGGGGAAGTTAGATGAGGCGGTGGCTGCATGGCAGCGGGCGATCGCATTCAAACCCGATTTAGCCGAAGCATACTGTCAAATTGGCATAGTTTTGCGCCACCAAGGCAAATTTAAAGACGCAATACCCAACCTTCAAAAAGCCCTAGAAATTAAACCCGATTTTATTTCGGCTCACCAACATTTATGCGGCATCCTCAGAGATACTAGCGATTTAGCGGCCGCGCGGCAAGCCGTTCACAAATACAGCCAAATGTGTGCCGAAACCGATCCAATTATGACCGCGATTTACTTCGTCAGCACCTATCAAGTGTCGGGATTGAATCAAATTGCAGGCGATCGATTTTTAGAGCTAGAGTCGTACTTGCAGCACAACTTAGAAACCGCTAATTCACTAGAAATTAAATCGCTTTATGCAAACTTTTTATTCAGCACGCCCTATTTGCGAGATGACTTGACTGCCAACTCAAAACTTTACAGATTAATTTCCCAAAAGTATATCGACCAATGTATCAAACCTAATTTTTCTCAACCCGCCAATTACAGTTTCAAACCAACTGCTTTGAAAGGAAAGTTAAAAATAGGCTTTTTGTCCAATCACTTCAGCCGCCATTCTGTAGGTTGGTGCAGCGCTGACATCATTCGCGAATTGTCGGACATCACACCCAATTTATATTTGTACGCTTCCGAAAAAATTGTTCCTGACGAGCTCACTCAGCAATTTGAAAGTCTGGGCAAACTGACTTTTCCGAAAACGTACCCGAACGGACTTGCCAATCCCGCAGAAATTATCGACCAAATTCAGCAAGATGAATTGGACGTTTTAGTCGATTTAGATTCTCTAAGCGTACCAGTTCACGCTGACATTCTCTACCAAAAACCCGCACCAGTTTGTGTTTCTTGGCTCGGATTTGATGCCCCTTACATATCGCCGGAAAATTACTTTCTTACAGACTGGCACTCGCACCCAGCCGGGCGGGAAAAATATTATGACGAGCAGCTAATTAGGATGCCGGATTCCTTTGTAGCGGTGTCAGGTTTTCAGAGATATGGAGTCGATCCGGTTGCATTGAGAAAGTCGAATCGGATCGGTTTGGATCAGATAGTTTACCTGTGCGTCGCTCCCGGCAGAAAATTTAATCGCGAGTTGGTAAAAGCACAAATTGCGATTCTCAAAGAAGTGCCGAACAGTATCTTAATTCACAAAGCTTTAGGCGATGCAGCAGTGTTTGAGGGTGCGTATCACCAAGCTTGCGAAGCTGAAGGAGTCGGCCGACACCGAATTAAGTTTTTGCCGAGGTTTGCTACTGAGGAAGAACACAGAACTATCTATTTGCTGGCCGATGTTTTGTTAGATTCTTATCCTTACAACGGAGGAACTCACACTTTAGAGGCTTTGTGGTTTAATTTGCCGGTGGTGACTCGCACAGGAGAGCAGTTTTTGTCGAGAATGGGTTATTCGTTTTTGCAGGCTTTGGGGATTGAAGCTGGTGTGGCTTGGTCTTGGTCGGAATATGTGGAGTTGGGTGTAAAATTGGGTAAAGATGGTGAATTGAGAAACGCAATTAAAGCACAGTTGGTGAAATCTAAAGATCGAGCCAATTTGTCGCCGCTGTGGAATCCGAAAAAGTTTGCTGGTGATATGTATGCGGTGTTTGAAAAATTGTGTAAAATGGTTTGACGCGCGAATTATAGGGGTAAGGTTCCGCGTGCAATGATGGTCCGTTGGGAGTCGGGAGTCGTCCGTTGGGGAATGTTGTGGAATTATTGACCTTGACTCGATCGTGCCCGTGCAACCGGAAACGATATCATTCATAGTCGAAAATCTAAAATCTAAAATCTAAAATGTTATGACTTTAACACTGCCAACTATTAAGTTTTTGAAACAGCCGACTTCGGAAGCTTGGATAGAACAGGCGATCGCCCATTTGGATACAATCTTATTAGACCATTCTCACTGCGAGCGGAAAGCGGCGGGAGTAGCGTTAAATTTAATGTTTCGCTACCCAGCCCGGGAAAAATTGGTGAGGATGCTAACGGCGATCGCCCGTGAAGAATTAGAGCATTTCGAGCAAGTCAACCAGCGGTTAGAACAGCGCAGCATCGCTTTGGGCCCTTTAGCCGCACCTCCCTACGGTGCCGGTTTGTCCCGCCAAATTCGCAAGCAGGAACCGGAGAGACTTTTGGATTCTTTGTTGGTTTCTGGTTTGATAGAAGCGCGCAGTCACGAACGGTTGGGGTTGCTGGGCGATCGCTGTCCCGACCCCCAATTGGCTAAGTTTTACCGCAGTTTGATGGCTTCGGAAGCGCGCCATTACGGGGTATATTGGATTTTGGCAACAACTTATTTCGATCGCGCTCTGGTGATTGACAGGCTGGAGGAATTATCATTAGTAGAAAGCGAGTTGCTGGCAATTCTTCATCCTGAACCGAGAATTCACAGTTAAAAGCTAGCTGCATTTAAACACGGTAAAACACAAAAGATCGCTAATTTTACAGTTGCTCAAGTCAAAAAATAAATATTAAGTTGCAACAACCAATGAAAACCCAACATCTCGATTTTTTAATTCGTTCCTGGGAAACGCGCGATCGCGCGGAGGCGTTCTATTTAATTAGGGATATTTTAGCAGAGTACGGTTTAAAATGTGAACCTCACGCGGCCGATCGAGATGTCTATGATGTAGAACTGCATTATCAGAATAAAGGCGGCGAATTTTGGGTAGTTGAACGGCAGGATAAAATAGTCGGTACGGCGGGTTACTATCCGATTGAGCGCGGTAATAATGCTGTGGAAATTCGCAAAATGTATATTTTGCCAGCAGCAAGAGGACAAGGTTTGGGTAAATTTTTACTGCAAGAATTGGAAAGTAAAATTATCGCTCGCGGCTTTGATGAAATCTGGATAGAAACTGCTAGCATTCTCAAAGAAGCTGTGAAAATGTACGAAAATAGCGGATATCTACCGACAACTGGTGTGGAGACGCAAAGGTGCGATCGGGTTTACGTAAAATCTCTAGGTATAAAAAAGCTATAATAAGGTTTGGTTTCTGTAAACAATGATTAATTTACTCAGTTTCAATCCACAACAGCAAAAAGTTGTTTGGCGAGGGATTTCTGCCTTTATCTTCTGCCTTACTTTTGTACTGATTGGTTATTTTGTGATACCGCTGCCTCTACCTCTATTAAATACCCCAGAGTCGCGCCTAATTTTCAGCCTTCGCTGCCAAATTTTTCCGGTACTGATGTTATTTGCCGGCATAGTTGCAGTTGGTAATGGTAGATTTAGCAGCCCAGCCATCAACCCTTTAGCGAATGCCGAATCAGAAGCAATGCGGATTCATTTGCGTTATCTGAGCAACACTCTAGAGCAATTTGTGCTGTTTTTTGTAGGCAGTTTAATCCTTTCTACCTTTTTAGATACTTACAGCATCAAGCTGATTCCTATTTTGGCCACTTTGTTTGTTTTGGGAAGAATAGCGTTTTGGATAGGCTATCTCAAAGAGCCGATAGAACGAGCTTTTGGCCTGGGAGTTACTCTGTATCCTACTATTGCCGTACTAATTTATGATGTTTACCGCGTACTATTTTTCAATAGCTGAGGGATTTGAGAGTTTTGTGAAATAAGACTTATGCTTTCATTAGTCCTGTGAAACCCTAAAACTGGGAGAAAAACAAATGACTATTCCCACAGAAAACACTCACTCTCAAAATCATGCTACCAACAAATTGCTAGACGGCCCTAAAGGCGCTATATTTGTTCAGACAGTGCGGGGAATTTTAAATCCTCTGTATTATTTAGATAGTAATTATCAACGCTACGGCGACATTTTTCTCGGCCAATCCAGCATCTTTCCGCCCCAAGTATTTATTAGTAATCCTCAAGCTATTCAAGAAATTTTTACAGCGGATGCCAAACTCTTTAAATCCGGTACGGTAAATGAGATAACGCTACCTTTAGTAGGCTCCAGTTCGTTATTGTTGTTAGATGGCGATCGACATTTGCAGCAGCGCAAACTTTTAATGCCACCTTTTCATGGTGAACGCATGAAAGCTTACGGACAAATCATCCGCAATACCACCGAAAAAGTAATTAATAATTGGACTCCTGGTAAGTCGGTTATCGCGCAATCAACTATGCAGCAAATTTCCTTGGAAGTAATTTTGCACGCGGTTTTCGGGCTGAGCGAAGGAGAACGCTACCAGCAAATTCAGCAACTAATGATTAATATGTTGAGCCTGTTTAGCAATCCATTAAACGCTACCTTTTTGTTTATCAAGTCGTTGCAAAAAGATTTAGGTGCTTGGAGTCCTTGGGGAGGATTTCTGCGACAAAGACAGCGTTTAGATGAACTGCTTTATCAAGAAATCCGCGATCGCAAAACTCTATCTCAACCATTGGGCGAAGACATCCTGAGTTTGTTAATTTCAGCTGGTGACGAAGCAGGACAGCCGATGAGCGACGTTGAATTGCGGGATGAATTAATGACAATCTTATTCGGAGGACACGAAACTACAGCCACAGCTTTAGCCTGGGCTTTGTATTGGATTCACTACATCCCAGAAGTTCGTCAAAAACTGCTGCAAGAACTCAATTCTATTGATGTCGAAAATTGCGATCCGGCGGAAATAAGTAAACTCCCGTATTTGAATGCTGTATGTTGCGAAACGCTGCGGATTTATCCGGTTCTATTTTTTACATTTCCGCGCCTTCTGCAAGCTCCGATGCAGTTAATGGGTTATAATATTCCCAAAGGAATGATACTTGCTCCCTGTATTTATTTGGTTCACCACCGTCCTGATATTTACCCGGAACCAAAGCGTTTTAAACCAGAACGTTTTCTAGAGAGGCAATTTTCGCCTTACGAATATTTGCCGTTTGGGGGAGGAAACCGCCGCTGTATTGGCACGGCATTTGCAATGTTTGAAATGAAGTTAGTATTGGCGAAAGTGCTGTCTCGATACTCTTTAGAACTTGCAGAAAATCGTCCGGTTATGCCAGTACGCCGCGGTGTGACAATGGCACCCGCTGGTGGTGTGCCTCTGGTGGTAAAGGGTAGGATTTGAATCCTATCAAATCCGGTCGATCGCTCGGGCATTAGATGATACCAATGCAACGGGTTTTAATTTATTTTTTGCCGCATCGGAATCTCGATCGCAAATTCCGAACCTTCTCCCAATACAGAATTGCAAGAAAGCTTGCCGCCGTGTTTTTCTACTACAATAGAGTGCGAAATCGCCAATCCTAAGCCAGTTCCTTTGCCAATGGGTTTAGTAGTAAAAAACGGGTCAAACAAGCGCTTTTTCACATCTTCGCTCATCCCGGAGCCGCTGTCAGCTATCCGTATCCCAACGCAGTTATTGTCGGTTACTTCGGTGCGAATCGTAATTGCGAGATTTTTGGCAGTGCGATCGGATTTGTTCATCTCCATTTCCAATGCGTCTAGCGCATTGGTCAACAAATTCAGAAATACTTGATTTAACTGACCGGGATAACATTCAACTAAAGGCAAATTACCGTATTCTTTAATCAGATTAACTGTCGGGTAATCGGGTTTATTTTTCAGGCGGTTTTGCAAAATCAGCAGCGTGCTTTCAAGGCCTTCGTGAATGTCAACTTGTTTCATTTCGGCTTCGTCAAGTCTTGAGAAAGTCCGCAGGCTCAAAACTATGTCGCGGATGCGATCGGCTCCGACTTTCATAGATGCTAAAATTTTCGGTAAATCTTCAATAAGATAATCAATTTCAAAGTCTTCTCTTGCATCTAAAATTGTTGCGGTTGGGTGCGGGTATTCCTGCTGGTAAAGTTTCAGCATTCTTAGCAAGTTTTGAGTGTATTCGCTGGTGTAGCTGAGATTGCCATAGATAAAATTAACCGGGTTGTTAATTTCGTGGGCGACACCTGCTACTAACTGTCCCAAACTAGACATTTTTTCACTTTGAATTAATTGAGTTTGGGTGCGTTGGAGTTCGTGTAAAGTTTGTTCTAGCTGTTGAGTTTGAGCTTGAGCTAGTCGGGCCGCTGTGCGGGTTTGGGTGTAGAGTTCGGCGTGGTCGATCGCGATCGCAATTTGAGCGACCACCGCTTGCATCAGTTCGACTTCCGATTCGCTCCAATTTCGTATGGACATAGCCTGATAGCAGCTAATCACCCCAATTTCGCCAGAAGCAGTATGAATTGGCAGCGACAGCACTGATTGAAAATTTGAAGCCTGCAAAACTTCGCGCAATTCTACATCTTCAAAAGTGCTGACATCATCAATTCGCAGAATTTCTCGCCGCAAAATCTGTCCCACTACGAGACTAGATTTGTCCTCTACAGGATAAGTGCCGAGTATACTCGGCAAATCTGCATTCTTCGCTTCGTAAGTTACCTCCCAAACCGGAGGATTGCTGTTGGGGCGATACCAAGTGAAGATGCACCAATCTAGGTGCATCAGATTGCGAATTTCTTGAACGGCGGTTTCTACAATTGTGTCTAAATCTAAAGAAGTGCGGATTTGGTTGGCAATTTGATTGAGCAGTAGTTCTCGCTGAGCTTGTTGTCTGAGCGCTTGTTCCGACCGCACTAAAGTTTCTTCTGCAAGTTTGCGATCGGTTAAATCTTGGATCACTGCTTGGATAATTTTTTCATTTCCCACCTCGATGACTGTCAGCACCACTTCTGCGGGAAAATCAGTACCGTCTAAGCGCTGATGAACCCAATCAAAACGGTGCTTTCCCCGCTCAAAGGCGATCGCGATCATTTCGTGGGCCAAGCTCAAAGAATCTCTGCCGTTGGGTTGAAAAGGAGGCGACAGTTTGCCTGGGTTTTTGCCGTACAACTCTTGCGGGGTAATGCAGCCAAATAGTTTTAGGGTGGCTGTGTTGGCATCGCAGATGTCATTGTCATATAACATGAAAACAGGCAAACTGGTTAATTCGTAGAGCGATCGAAATTTGGCTTCCGACTGCTGCAATGCGGCTTCTGTTTGCTTGCGATCGGTAATGTCGGCAACCATTGCCAAAGCGCCCACATAGCGTCCTTGTTTGTCTGCCAAGGAATTAGTAGAAAGCATCGCCCACAAGTCGCTGCCGTCTCGGCGACGGAACTTAAAATCGAGCTGTTCGCGAATTTCTTCACGGCGGCGGTTGAGACTGGCTTGTGCGATCGCCATGCCTTCTGCATCCATGAAAGAAAATAGCGACTGTCCGATCATTTCAAGAGCGGTGCAGCCGAGCATATCGGCCATTTTTTGGTTGACAAAAGTAGTTTTATCCTCCGTATCTACGATCCAAATTCCTTCGTCTGCTGTCTCGACAATGCACCTGTATTTTTCCTCGCTTTCCCTGAGCGCTTCTTCTGCTAAGTGGCGAGCCGTAATGTTTTGAGTCATTAGCAATCCGCCGATGATTTCTTGCCGTTCGTTTCTGACTGGCAAAGTATAACCGAGGTAGACGCGATCGCTGTAAATAAGTTCTGTAACAACTGTTTCTCCTGCCAGTGCCGCCCGATAATTTTGCTCGAGAACACCGCAAAAATCTGGCTCGAATACTTCCCAGATTGTCTTGCCTTCCATCAACTCTTTGGAAAGCCCCACTGCTGCTAATTCTGTACCTTCTACCAGCGTGCAGCGCATTTCTGGATCGAACAGCATCACCGCACCGTTAGGAAAGTTGCTTGCCATAGTGCGGTAAAGCTGTTCGCTTTTTTGCAGTGCAGCTTCTGCAAGTTTTCGATCGCTAATGTCAATTATGACTGCACCGATGCCGAAGGCCTCGCCATCTTTGTCGATCAGGGGAAAATAAGAGCCTGTCAGGTGTCGGACAAACCCCGGCCTTCTTGGATTGTCACCACTCATCTCGATGTTAATTAGGGGTTGTTTCGTCCTCAAAATTTGTTCGTACAAAGGCTCTACAATTGGAGCGATATTCGGCAATATTTCGCGTACAGTCTTGCCTATGTGCTCGGCTGGACTCAGGCAATTTATTTCTGCTAGAAATTGATTAATTTGCACGTACCGCAGTTGGGAGTCCAAAATGCAAAGCCCCGCCGGCGCCTCCTGGAAAAAGGCATCAAATAGTGCTTGTCTCTGTGCTAATTCTTGTTCTAAAGCTTTGCAAACGCTGATATCTGTTAAATAGCAAATCATCCCGACCACTTCTCCAGTCTTGTCTTTCAATAGCGAAAGTATCAGGTGCGAGGAAAATTTTTCTCCAGATTTACGGCGTGTTATAACTTCTATTTCATGCTCGCCTTTTTCTTGTAGCGGTTTGATGACTTGCTCTAATAAAAATTTGTGCTGTTCTGGCGGGTAAATTAGAGAAATGTGCTGTCCGATCGCCTCAGTTTCTTGATAGCCGTATAACTTTTGAGAGGCTTGATTCCAAATGGCGATCGAGCCGTCCATATCTGTAGCAATCACCGACTCGTGAATTTGGTCGATAATTTGACTTTGGAGACGCAATTTTTCTTGAGTCTGTTCCAGTTCGGCGATTTTTACGGAGAGTAGCTTCTGAGTTTTTGCCAGTTCGGCAGTCTGCTTTGTCAGCAATTTTTCTAGATGTGAATTGCAGTGCGGCGGCGCTGATTCCAGCGGCTCGCTATTTTCAGACCCAGGACTAAAAATTTCTTCAGCACTCAGCCAAATCGCGCGCTCTCCCTCTGTTTCAATTGCCCGCTGGGAAACTCGCACGGGTACGAGATGGTTGTTTTTATGTTTGTATGCTGCTTCGCACGGGTCCGTGCAGCTATTTTTTGCTTGATTTTCTAGATATTTTTCTGGGCCCGCGCACTGTGTTTGCTGAATTTCCCAGTAGTTGAGGTGGAGAGTTTCTGCAACTGTGCGGCCGATAATACTTGCAAAAGCTGGATTTACGTCGAGAAAAGTCCCGTCCGTCCGGCACAATGCCAGCCCGATCGGGCACAGTTCTGACAATTGGCAGTTGCTGCGGGAGCCTACGCCTCTAATCGCTGATTCATTGGACTTTTGTGGAAAAGGCATACATATACCCATCGTTGCGGTGGATTGATTTGCAGTATTTATGGCGCACTGGACTAACCTTGCCGAGTGGCGTTCTCCGGAGCAAAAACTCCGCTTTCTCGCGTCTGTTAGCCTGCCGGCGTGAGTGCCTGCAAACTTCCCTGAGGGAAGAATTGCGCTTACCATGTCGCCAGTCCCCAACCCAAAAAACGTTTTGCACCGCGTTCTGTGCTTGACAGGAAATCCGTATTTATTGGTTGTACACATTTGACGACTGCCCCATCATGAAAGCTGCAATTAACAACGGTTGCTCCGTGAAAACTTGCAGCACTTCTACGTTCCCCACACAAGCCGCATCCAGACAATGAGTTTTAGGTAGTCCTAAACGAGTCCGATTGTACTTTGTTCTACCTCCTGTTGAAACTTCTATTGGCAATCCTGTTTGTTTAAGTTGTCTAACTGGCTTTGCATCTGACCTAGCTGGACTTTAATTATTTAATTATATCTTTTTATCTTGTTTATTGCTGTGACTTTTATCATTGATTAAGGAAGAGAGAAGAAGTAAGTTGGGCAACGAGCCGTCTACGGGATTTAACAAATGTAACGGATGGATGCTGAGGTTGGAGGGAAGAAGGAAGAGATTCGAGGTTCGACGTTCGAGAGAAGTTCGGCAACGAGCAGGCGATCGGGATTTAACGGATGGATGTTGAGGTTCGAGAGAGGGAAAAAGAGAGGATGGGCAAAGAAAAACGAGTAATAATCAACGGGAAGGAGGAAAGGGGGAATGAGAAGAAACCAGAAAACTCCCAAAAGAAGAAGTACAAAACTGGTACAAAGACCATGAATTTATACATGGCATCTTCCCTCCAACCTTCTTCCTTCTTCCTTCTTCCTTCTTCCTTCTTCCTTCTTCCTTCTTCCTTCTTCCTTCTTCCTTCTTCCTTCTT
>NZ_JAUBTO010000085.1:0-35864 GCF_036702495.1 Microcoleus sp. C2D2
TTTGACAACTTTATTCTGAGGAGCTTCTTACATTGGCATTTTGCTAGTTAGTTTTACATACTAGGTTCGGTAGAACCCAAAATTTTAACAAGAAAATTAAGAGATAGTATTAAATACTACTCACAAAGAATTAATAATCTTGAAAAAGAAATTAAGAGACTCAAAAATCTAATTCAAAAAATGGATGGGGATTCACTGAAGACTCCACCAAAACGGAGCATTACGTAAAGGCTGGGCTGGTATCCATCCCGCATCCAGCCATTCGCTCAATATATACATCTGGATATCATGAGGCGTAAAAATTAACCGCCATTCACTCTGCTCAAAAATATATCTTTGAGGATCTAGAGAACCAACTATTAAAAAACCTTGATCCACATAGTAAGGGAGGCTCCACGAAAAAGCCCATTCTTCGTTTTTAAATTTCGGTTGGGGATTCATTTAACTCTTTCGCGTAGGCATCGCTGTTGAGAGGTAATGGCGCAGCAATCTTAAACTGGTCAGCACGCTTAATCACAAATGGGGTGACTTCGCTCCAATTGGGCAACAGCGCTGGGGCAAACAGAGGCGGAGTGGGCTGCCATATGCCAACAGCTTTCTGGGCTTTATACTCACCTTTGCGATCTGCTCGATGGCTGCTGCGGATTGCTACCAGCTTTTCTGCAACTTCCTTACCCACATTGATGCAGCCAACTTTTGCCTCACCGTCAGGGATTTTTGCCAGTGAAGCGGTTAAGGCTGCATCAAGGGTGGCTTTCTGGGCTGGATAAAGGCGTGTCAAAACACCATGCCCAGCCGCCACCGCAGCCACAGCCACAGAAGCACCTGCAGGCGCTTTGATATTCACGGAATAGGGGGTGTAGCGGCGCTCGATCGCATTTACTGCATCAAAAATTGCTCCATGTGTAATCGCCAGAGTGCGAAACTGCTGCGGTGCAGGCGCGGAGGCTGCAACTGTGGCAGTCTGTGCGATCGCATTCCAATCCAGCACCGCGTCGGTAGGATCGCTGGGTTTAGCTGGCTGCGCTTGAACACTTGGAACCTGAGCGACTTGAGCAGTCTGAGCCTGGGTTGGATCAGAAATTTGCAACAGGCCGATTGCCGTTACAACCGCTAGTACAAAGGCTGAAGCGAATAATCCAAAACGCTTAACTCTAAAGCGCCCGAGCTTGATAATGTATTACACGTTATACTCCTAATCACCTATCGGAAAACAGTATATTAACTGTATGGGAGTTAATATAGTAATGTCAATGTTGCTACAGCTAAGTTTTGAAGGTGGTAGGTAGTAGGTATCGGGACAAGCACTCATCCCACTCCATAGGTATCCGTAATGACTGTGACAACTTCAAATTGCTGAATATAGGCTGGAGTGACGATCGTGGATATCGGGGTGTTACTTGGCGAGCGCCATCATCAAGGCAAAATTTATGCCGTGTCTCGCCGGTGCTTGTTTGCCCTCACCCATCAATCGACCAAACTGTACCCCGCCTTTTTGACAAGCGAATTTCAAAGGTGGTACCCGCCACGTGATTTATCCGTGGAATCAATCCAAAATCGCAAATCGAAAATCCTCAAGCCCCCGCATTGATCCGTGGGGTCAATCTAAAATCTAAAATCTAAAATCTAAAATCGATTGACCCCAGACACCCCCCCAAAGGGTTCGGGGCCTGTGACGGCGGATTCGGAGGGAGGTGCAGATGGCAGTGGTGCAAGCCGGAGACTGGCGATCGGTAATTAAGCATCGGGCGATCGCACCCCAAAATCTTCAGACACCGAAATCAATAATTATTAACTCCGATAAACTTATCGACATACAGTAGTATACTGCCAATAAAGTTACTCTCAATCTTTTCTTGTGGGCATCTATGTTGATTAAGCTCGCCTCAACTCAGATATTAGGCATTTTGAGCTACTGCCATCAAACTGTCCTTTCTCAGAAAACCCGCAGTCTTGCCCTATTATTTGCAACCGGACTCGGCTTGAGTTTGGTAGTGGCAGCTTGTTCTCCTACCGCTACTACCACACAAGACACGGCCACTGCGAACACTTACGCACCTCCAAAAAGCGTTACAGTTAGCATCGGCTACCAAAAATCTGCTACCGTTCTCAACGCCCTCAAAACCAAAGGTGACTTAGAAAAAGCCTTAGCAGCCTCCAAATCTTCTGTAAAATTTCTAGAATTTCCTGCCGGGACTCCTCTATTAGAAGGAATCAACGCAGGCAGTATTGACTTTGGCTACACAGGAGAAGGACCGCCAGTTTTTGCTCAAGCTGCTGGAACCCCATTAGTTTATGTTGCTTACGAAACTGCAAATCCTAAGTCCGAAGGTATCCTAGTTCCCAAGGATTCACCTATAAAAACTGTTGCCGATCTTAAAGGCAAAAAAGTAGCTTTTGCCAAAGGTTCTAACACACATTACCTCCTAGTTAAAGCCTTAGAAACGGCTGGACTTCAATATAGCGACATCAACCCAGCTTTCCTCAAACCAGCAGAAGCCCGCGCCGCTTTTGAAGGGGGAAATGTGGATGCTTGGGCAATTTGGGACCCGTACTTAGCCGCAGCAGAAAAATCCGCCGGCGCCAGACTTATAACAGATGCAACAGGAATCGCTGCCAATCGAGGTTACTATCTTGCCCGCAAAGGTTTTGTGGACGAACATCCTGAGATTTTGAAACTCATTTTAGATGAAGTCAAAAAGGTAGATCGATGGGCGGCGGGCAATCCCGTAGAAGTTGCTAAATTTCTGGAGACGCAATTAGGGATAGAAGCCTCCGTGTTAGAAGTGTCTGAAAAGCGACGCAACTATGGCCTTTTTCCCCTCAGCGATGAAGAGATTGCCGGACAACAGCAAATTGCTGATACCTTCCAAAAACTGCAACTTATTCCTAAGCCCGTCCAAATTAAAGAAATCGTTTTGAAAGATGGTAAGTAGCGTCATTAGCCAGGAGAAATTAACGTGAATACTCAATGGATAAAAACTGATGTGCTTGTAATTGGTGGCGGTACGGCTGGCACCATGGCTGGTATCAAAGCTAAACAGGCAAATCCTGACAGCGAAGTGCTGATTTTAGAAAAGGCAAATATTCGCAGAAGTGGCGCGATAGCCATGGGAATGGACGGTGTAAACACTGCCGTCATTCCCGGCCATTCTACACCAGAACAGTACGTTCGCGAAATTACCCTTGCTAATGACGGCATCCTCAACCAAAAAGCCGTTTATCAAACTGGAAAATTAGGCTATGAAGTCATCCAAGAGTTAGAAAGTTGGGGAGTAAAATTTCAGAAAGATGCCCAAGGTAACTACGACTTAAAACAAGTTCATCGCGTCGGCAAATATGTTTTGCCAATGCCCGAAGGCAAAGACCTCAAACAAATTTTAACCAGACAGGTAAAACGCCACAAAGTTAAAGTTACCAATCGAGTGATGGCAACCCGCGTTTTAGTGCAAGCAGGACGCGCTACAGGAGCCGTTGGCTTTGACGTGCGAAATGGCGATTTTGTAGTAATTCAAGCGAAAGCTGTCATTCTTTCTACAGGTGCTTGCGGTCGTTTAGGACTACCCGATTCCGGCTATCTTTATGGCACCTATGAAAATCCGACTAATGCCGGAGATGGCTATTCAATGGCTTACCACGCTGGAGCAGAACTCACTAACATTGAGTGTTTTCAAGTCAACCCGCTAATTAAAGATTATAACGGTCCTGCTTGCGCTTATGTCGCCGGCCCCTTCGGCGCTCATACTGCTAATGCCGAAGGTCATCGCTTCATTAGTTGCGATTATTGGAGCGGTCAAATGATGCTCGAAATCTGGAATGAATTACACTCTGGTAAAGGCCCAATCCAATTAAAAATGACTCATCTCGATGAAGATACTATCGCTGAAATAGAGTCAATTCTTTGGTCAAATGAGCGGCCGAGTCGAGGTCGATTTCACGAGGGTAGAGGGGAAAATTATCGCGATCACGGCGTTGAAATGCACATTTCAGAAATTGGGCTATGCAGCGGCCACAGCGCCTCTGGTGTTTGGGTGAATGAAAACGCAGAAACAACTGTGCCCGGACTCTACGCAGCGGGAGATATGGCAAGCGTTCCTCATAATTATATGATCGGGGCTTTTGTGTTCGGTAGAATAGCAGGAACTAATGCCATTGACTACATCCAAAGTTTAGATTATGTCGAGCCTGACGCTGATTTTCTGGAAGCAGAAAAAGCGCGGGTTTATGCACCTTTAAACCTGCCCAATGGAATCCCTCACACGCAAGTAGAATATAAGTTGCGGCGCTTAGTTAATGATTATTTACAACCACCCAAAGTAGGAAACAAAATGGAGATTGGGCTGAAAAATTTTGTCCGTTATCAAGACACTCTACAGGAAATGGGCGCTCGCGATCCTCATGAGTTAATGCGCTGTATGGAGGTTCACTTTATTCGAGACTGTGCGGAAATGGCGGCGAGGGCTTCTTTGTATCGCTGTGAGACTCGTTGGGGGCTTTATCATTATCGGCTAGATTACCCTGAGAAAAATAATGAAGAGTGGTTTTGCCATGTTAATTTGAAAAAAGAGGAATCTGGAGAAATGAGATTGTTTAAGCGTCCAGTTGAACCTTATATTGTGGATGTTGATTTACATAAAGAGGATTATAATGTTGTAGCGCGTTGAGTTATAGTAATATTAGGTTATTTGTCCCCGTCATTTGGACAAATAAAACTCAGATTACTATACATTCAAGTGGGATGTGAGATATTGTCTAGTTGATGGATTTTTAGATCGGGAAGATATTGTAGAGTACGTCAGTTCTAAATAATTTGTGAGTTCTACCAAACTTGGGCTCTAAGGCACCCGGCCCCTATAATCAGTTGTTTAAAGGCTATACAGCTTATTGTAGAGGTGAGTTCTCGTCAATATAGCGGTTCTCACGCGTGGTGAGGTATGGGGGCAAGTCCTATGCCCATGCCCACGGAGGCCACGGAGGCCACGGAGGCCGCGAGAGCACCTCATGTTACGCTCGAAAGGCTATATCTTTGATTTCTCCTTATCAGATCCATAAACCCACTCCATCCCACTTGACAATCGGCTAACTCTATTCACCATTAACCATCGCAGCTAACTATGGCTTTAATTACACAACGAGTTGATGTTCCAGTCACCGTAGATGAGTCTAAGTGTTTGGAGAAGTGCCAGGTATGCATTGATGTTTGTCCTTTGGATGTACTGGCCAAAAATCCCGAAACAGGGAAAGCTTACATGAAATACGATGAATGTTGGTTTTGTTTGCCTTGTGAAAAAGAATGTCCAACTAATGCCATAACCGTTAAAATCCCCTTCTTGTTGCGCTAAGTTTTTCTATTTTTTAGAAAGTGTAAAAATTCATGATTGCTGAGAATGATAGTGAATTAAATCAATGGCTAGAAATGCTGCGATCGCCCGAACTAAGCGATCGCCTTGTTGCCGTTAAAAATTTACAATATTTGGGTGATGAAGAAGCTACAAATGCCCTACTTCTCGCCCTGTCAGATGAGAGTATTGCCGTTCAAAAAATTGCCATATCTGCCCTTTGGGAAATTGGCAATCCTGTGGCTATTCCTGCTTTTATTGAGTGTCTAGGTTCCGCCGATGCCGATATTCGCCAAGAAGCATTATCTGCATTAAATGAATTAGTTTCACCAACTGACTTACGGCAACTACTAGATGCACTCCACCGCGACAATGTTAATATCCAACTCAATATCTTAACATTGTTGCGGAAGATTCACGATGCTCAGTCTTTACCCGATATTTTACCATTTTTTGCATCGGATGTTCCTGAATTGAGAGCAACAGCAGTAACCACTCTCAGCTATCTCAATCAGGTGGAAAAATGTCCCCAAGCTTTGACCTTAATATCTGATACAGATTTAAATGTTCGCCGTGCTACGGCTTTAAGTTTAGGACATTTAACAGATCCAAAAGTCATCTCAGTTTTGTGTCAAGCACTCAAAAGCGATACTGACTGGCAAGTGCGACGAAATGCAGCTAAATCTTTGGCAATTCATGCCGATTGTGCGGCAATTTTGGCACTGGAAACAGCGGTAAGTGACGAACACTGGCAAGTTCGCAAATTTGCGCTACAAGCGTTGCAAAAAATTCCCGATGAACGAGTCATGCCTGCTTTGATTAGAGCCTTGGCTGATGAATATTCAGATGTGCGGAAAGAAGCTGCGATCGCCCTCGGTAATCTCAGCAATCCTGCCGCGATGCCTGCGCTGCAACAATCTCTGGACGATCCCGATAAAGAAGTTACTATTTTCTCTCAAAAAGCGATTCAGAAAATTCAAACATTACTGCAAAATTCCCAAAATGGTTGATTCTTCCTCTTTACCAAAAACCAACTCACATCTCCCCTCAGAAAATCCCAATCCTGTGGAAAAATTACGACAGCAAGAAGTTGTCAACTATCTCAAACAAGTCATCGAACCCACACTCAAAAATGATATCATCAGTTTGGGAATGGTGCGAAATTTGCGAATAGTTGAAAATTACATTTATTTGCGCCTTTACATTGGATCGCATCAGCAAGAATTGCCAAAAATAATTGAATCTGTTTTATCGCCTATAAGCTGGTGCAAAAAAACTTATATTCAAACTTGTACCATAGCCAACGTGCGAACTACCTTGGCTATTTCTAGCGGCAAAGGTGGGGTGGGAAAATCTACAACGGCTGTGAATTTAGCCACAGCGTTAAAATTACAGGGAGCCAAGGTAGGCTTGCTAGATGCTGATGTTTACGGCCCCAATATTCCTCAAATGTTAGGCTTAGGGCAAGCGGATGTAGAGACAATTAATACTGCTAAAGGTGAGAAATTTTTACCCCTGGAAGCACAGGGAATTAAAGTGATGTCAGTGGGTTTATTAGCAGAGCCAGAACGCCCTTTAGCATGGCGAGGTCCTGTTCTCCACAAAATTATTACGCAGTTTATTCAAGATGTAGAATGGGGCGAATTAGATTATTTACTCATTGATTTACCCCCCGGTACCGGAGATGCTCAAATTACCATTGTGCAAGAAAGTCCTATTTGTGGAGTGATTCTCGTTACTACGCCGCAACAAATATCTATTTCCGATGTCCGTCGCAATATTTATATGTTTCGCCAAGTAGGGGTTCCAGTGCTTGGGATTATTGAAAATATGAGTTATTTAATCGGCGATCGCCATGAAGAACCGATACAAATTTTTGGTAGCGGTGGGGGCAAACAGTTAGCAGAAGAACTTCAAGCACCCCTCCTTGCCCAAATTCCTATAGATGCGCGCATCTGTGCGGGAGGTGATACAGGAAAACCCCTAACAATTGCAGATCCGAACTCGGCGGTATCTCAGATTTTTATGCAGATAGCAGCAGGGCTAGATGCTACTTTTTCTCCGGCGCGTGCAACTGATACATTACCCCTGAATATTAATCATTTAAGTAACTAGATAAGTCAGACAAGCAAAAATTTACACAATGTGCTTGCATTTTTGAAGTCCTTTGTGGAATAATAGGAGCTTATTAGCCTAAACTACGGTATATCGGTCGGTTTATCGTAGCTTACTCATCAATAATGATTAGCTCAGCTTTTATATAGCTATGGCGTTTTGTGGTTTTCAATACTTGAAACTTAGGAAGGAACAGTGTTAACCCGATTAATAGAGAGCCTATTTTTAGCTAAATTGAGGCATTTTTGGAGCAAACTCAAACCTAGTTCAATCAAGACCTTTGCTTTGCTTTTTGCAGTTGGCTTCAGTTTGAGTTTGACGGTTTCTGCCTGTAGTCCTACTCAGCAAACAAATACAACTACTGGCCCGACTTCTGCAGCCACATCGGTGGCTAGTTCTAAATCACAAGAGAGCAATGTAATTCGGATCGGCTATCAAAAATATGGCACTCTAACTCTCCTAAAATCACGGGGGGATTTAGAAAAGCGTTTGGCATCCCAAAGCACTTCTGTACAGTGGGTTCAATTTCCCGCTGGCCCTCAATTACTGGAAGCTTTGAATGCAGGCAGTATTGACTTTGGCCATACAGGAGAAGCGCCGCCTATTTTCGCACAAGCGGCTGGCGCACCATTGGTATATGTTGCTAACGAACCTCCTAATCCTAAAGGCGAAGCTATCTTAGTACCGAAAGATTCTCCCATTCAAGATGTGGCTGGGTTGAAAGGCAAAAAAGTTGTATTTAATAAGGGATCAAATGTGCAATACCTAGTGGTAGAAGCATTAACAGCAGCCGGATTAAAATATAGCGACATTAAGCCTATTTATCTGCCGCCAGCAGATGCGCGGGCAGCTTTTGAACAAGGTAGCGTTGATGCTTGGGCGATTTGGGACCCGTTTTTTACAGTAGCGAAACGAGCTACAGGTGCTCGTATTCTTAAGGATGGAGAAGGGCTGGTCGCTAATCGGGAATTCTATCTAGCTGCCAAACCTTTTAACGATCAATATCCTGACCGGATTAAGGCAATTTTAGAGGAAATTCAAAAAGTAGATGAATGGGCGGCAACTCAACCAACTGAAGTGGCAAAACTGCTGTCCCCTGAGCTTGGTATTGATGTTCCAACTTTAGAGGAAATCTCACGGAGACGGCCTTACGGTGTGCAGCAAATTACGGGTGAAGTGGTTACTTATCAGCAAAAAGTTGCTGATACTTTCTTGGATTTGAAGTTACTTCCAAAACCAATCAAAATTAGCGAAGTGGCTCAGGTAACTAAACAATAAATAGTGATGGAGACTAAGAGAAATGGAATTATTTTGGTTTATCCCAACTCACGGAGACGGACGCTATTTAGCTACAGGAATTGGAGGGCGCTCTTGCAATTTTTCCTACTTAAAGCAAATCGCTCAAGCCGTCGATCGTTTAGGATTTACGGGCGCGCTGCTTCCGACTGGGCGTTCTTGCGAAGACGCATGGGTAGTGGCTTCATCTCTAATGGCTGTTACAGAAAAAATGCGTTTTTTAGTAGCAATTCGTCCTGGATTAATGTCTCCTGGGGTAGCAGCACGGATGGCGGCAACGTTTGACAGGTTATCTAACGGACGCTTGCTGATTAATGTTGTTACGGGCGGTGACCCGATTGAATTGGCGGGGGATGGAGTGCATCTGGGTCACGATGCACGTTATGAACTGACGGATGAATTCTTGACTGTTTGGAGAGAGATGCTTGAAGCTAGTAACTCGACTAACGGGCGAGAGCAAGAAGTCAATTTTAGCGGTGAATACCTTCAGATAAAGGGCGGAAAACTTTTATTTCCCCCTGTACAAACTCCTCATCCTCCGTTATGGTTTGGCGGTTCTTCGCCAATAGCACAACAAATTGCCGCTAAACATATAGATGTTTATCTTACTTGGGGAGAACCGCCACAACAAGTAGCCAAAAAAATTGAAGCTGTGAAAAAATTAGCAGCAGAACAGGGTAGAACTGTGCGTTTTGGAATTCGCCTTCATGTCATTGTACGCGAAACTGAAAGCGAAGCTTGGGAGGATGCCAATCGATTGATTCAATATGTCGATGAAGATGCGATCGCCGCCGCCCAAAAAGCTTATGCTAGGATGGATTCTGAAGGGCAGCGGCGCATGACACAACTGCACACAGGCAGCCGCGAAGCTCTGGAAATTAGCCCCAATTTGTGGGCGGGAATTGGGTTAGTAAGAGGCGGTGCCGGTACTGCTTTAGTGGGAGAGCCCGATACCGTTGTCGCGCGAATGTTGGAATATTCCGAGTTGGGAATTGAAACTTTCATTTTTTCTGGTTATCCCCACTTAGAAGAAGCGTATCGAGTGGCTGAATTGCTATTCCCCCGCTTGCCGCTGAAAAACCAACCGACTGTACATCAACCGCAAATGTTTAGTCCTTTTGGGGAAATTGTTGCCAACGAAAAGTTTCTCCAACAACAACAAGTTATTCCTACGAGTGCGTTATGAATAAAAAATGGCTCAAAAACCCCTATTTTCAGCAGGTAATTCCCTGGATTGTACCACTGCTGCTGATTGTTAGCTGGCAATTATTGGTGCAGGTGGGTTGGCTTTCCACAAGAGTTTTACCAGCACCAACAGGTGTTTTAAGTGCAGGAATTAGATTGGCAATTAGCGGAGAACTGTTTCACCATATCGGAATTAGTGCTTGGCGTGCGCTGGTTGGTTTCATCATAGGCGGAGGAATTGGTTTGACTCTTGGTTTCCTCAATGGTCTTTTTCCAATCGCCGAAAAGCTGCTAGATACTTCTCTGCAAATGATTCGTAATATTCCACACCTCGCCTTAATTCCTCTAGTAATTTTGTGGTTTGGCATTGGCGATCCAGCTCGATTATTTTTGGTAGCTTTGGGTGTGTTTTTTCCAATGTATATCAATACATTTCACGGCATCCGCAGTGTAGATGCTGGATTGATTGAAATGGGAAAAGTTTATGGCTTGAGTGCCAGGTCTCTTTTGTGGAAAATTATTTTGCCTGGGGCCTTGCCTTCTATTTTGGTAGGGCTGCGATATTCCTTGGGGATTATGTGGCTGACGCTGATTGTCGCAGAAACAATTGCGGCGGACTCTGGTATTGGTTACATGGCAATGAATGCTCGCGAGTTCTTGCAAACTGATGTAGTTGTGGTGAGCATTATCATGTATGCTTTGTTGGGTAAGTTGGCAGATGCGATCGCCAGGAAGTTAGAAGAGAAATGGCTTGCTTGGCATCCCAATTATCAGCCAGCTTAAGTGATTAGTCATTAGTCAACAGTCATTAGTCATTAGTCAACAGTCAACGGTCAACAGTCAACAGTCAACAATGATTTCGGTGCAACCGGAATCGATATAAGCCTTTTGAGGAAATTGTTAAAACATTGGGGAAACGATCGACGTTCCACCGTGGAAGCACGTTTGTATCGCTGCATTTTTGCGTCAGTAACCTTCAACCAAACAATTGAGGAAAATTCAAGCATGAGTCAAGTTCTGCAAGAAGTGCTGTCTGCTAACCGGGAATATGCTGCAAACTTTGATGACAAAGGCAATTTGCCCCTACCTCCGGGTCGTCGCTTTGCTATTCTAACCTGCATGGACGCTCGCCTCGATCCAGCAAAATATGCTGGGCTGGCAGAAGGGGATGCCCATGTCATTCGTAACGCTGGAGGGCGGGCTAGCGATGACGCAATTCGATCGCTCGTAATCTCTTACAAGCTATTGGGAACTGGTGAATGGTTCGTCATTCACCATACGGATTGTGGGATGCAACTCTTTACCGACAGCATCATCCGAGAACTATTGACAAACAGCCTGGAAACCGCTTTAATCGACGAAAACGGTTGGCGAGATGTAGGGCAGGGTTCGGGTTCGACGGCAGGTGAATTTGTCGATTGGTTAACGTTCAAAGATTTGGCAGAAAGCGTGTTTGTGGATGTCAAACGAATTCGCAACCATCCCCTGGTGCCACCAACCATTCCGATTTATGGCTTTATCTACGATGTGAAAACAGGGCAATTGATTGAAGTCCCCAGCGCCACTGAAGTCGGTCGAGCAACAGTTCCAGCTATCGCGTCATCGTAATGGACGATCGCAAAAATGCACAATACTTTGCGGTTTTCTCAACTATGAATTAGTGCTTTTCACGCTCTCACCTTTATTGCAACTAAGCTAATCCGCATTTAAATTGCATGGTAAAATAAATTTTTACTCTTGTGGGGTGGGCCGGAGAGCCCGCCCTCAACATACAATTTAAATGCACAACAGCTTATGAGCCATTTGATTGAATACGAAGACGCAAATGATGAAGTGCGCGCAGTGTATGACGACATTCGCGCGACACGCAAAACCGAGTACATCAACAACTTTTGGAAAGCGATCGCCAACCATCCGCCTACCCTGCAACGTACCTGGCAGAATGTGAAGGAGGTGATGACGGGTCCGGGAGAACTAGATCCCCTGACCCGCGAGTTAATCTACATTGCTGTCAGCGTTACAAATGGTTGCCCATACTGCATTTCATCTCATACAGCCTCCGCGCGAGCCAAGGGAATGGATGATGCCATATTTGGGGAACTGATGGCGATCGTGGCAACCGCAAACGCTACCAATCGACTGGCAAATGGCTATCAAATTCCGGTGGATGAACAATTTAAATTATAAAAGGCGTTCAATCTTAACCACTTATAATCTATCTCTATGGCAACTGAATTAACAGTAGATGTTTCTCAGATTACCGTTATAGATATTAGTTCGCTGGTATCGGGAAATTGCCTAGATACTGTTGCCAACCAAATCCGACAAGCTTGCTGCGGCACAGGTTTTTTTTACATTGTTGAGCATGGTGTAGACCAAGGCTTGCAAAACCGTTTGGAGCAACTGAGCCGTCAGTTTTTTGCTCTAGATTTAGAAACCAAAATGCAAATTCGGATGGCGCTGGGAGGTCGGGCATGGCGCGGCTACTTTCCGGTTGGAGGTGAACTGACGAATGGTAAACCAGATTTGAAAGAAGGAATTTATTTTGGATCGGAATTGAATCAAACCCATCCGGCTGTTCAAGTAGGTATTCCCATGTTTGGAGCGAATCTGTTTCCAGAGATTCCTCAGTTTCGCTCCACAGTGCTGGAGTATCTAGCAGTCATGACGCAACTGGGTCACGCAGTAATGGCTGGAATTGCCCTGAGTTTGAGCGAAGATGCCTCTTATTTTCGCGATCGCTATACGAGCGATCCCCTGATTTTATTTCGCATCTTCAACTATCCACCACAAAGCAATCCGCAAGGGCAATCCTGGGGAGTGGGAGAGCATACCGATTACGGTTTGCTCACGATTCTCAAGCAGGATGATTTAGGTGGGTTGCAAGTGAAGACAAAATCAGGCTGGATTGATGCTCCCCCGATCGCCAACTCATTTGTTTGTAACATTGGCGATATGCTCGATCGCCTCACAGGTGGACTTTATCGCTCTACTCCTCATCGAGTCAAGAATGTGTCGGGACGCGATCGCCTCTCGTTTCCATTCTTCTTCGATCCCAATTTCAATGCTGAACTCCACCCGATCGAAATCAAGGGAGCGATCGTCGATGACAACAGGAACGAACGTTGGGATAAAGCCAGCGTTCACGAGTTTCGCGGCACTTACGGCGATTATGTGCTGAACAAAGTTGCAAAGGTTTTTCCCCAATTGCGCCAGGAAGTTTTTTAACTGATATCTTGCACCATTGTCAGCAACAGGCAAGATGCCTGTTCCACAAAAGATAAATTTTCTCGCTTCACAGGCATCTTGCCTGTTCATAAAAGGTTAATTGACAATGGTGCAAGATGTAAGTTGAGATACTCCCCGCACTGGCGGCGACTACAACACCGTCGCAGCCAGTGCCCGTGCCTGCTCGCGCAGTTCAGGGACAGCAATCGTTTCCCATAAATCACCTCTGCGCGGGGTTCCCAAAGTATAGAGCAGACTTGAAGGGTTGCCCCGAGCATCTAATACGGCACCATCAGCCGCAGTATCCAATCCCAAACCGATGTCGTTGGGGCGGATCAACCCTTGGACACGCAAATTGGCGATCGGGGATTGGGGCAATCGGCGATAATCTATTTGTACCCCTGTGCAATTCACCGCGCGGCTGACCTGCAACACCCGATTCCTTTGCGTTTGGCGATCGCGAACGGTAACAGCCACCCCATCAGGTACCGCTTGATAGTCCTGAATGCGCCCTGCGGTAATTGTCAGTTGCCCTGATTCCAGCATTTCCCCGACAACATCCCCCATTTCAGGGGCAATCCGATGCCGGTGCACATCCCAATAGGGGGTGGCATGGCGCAAAAACCGTCGCTGCTCCGCGCGGCCGAGTTGTTGCCAGAGTTGCTGGGTGATCGGACGCAGGGAATCGATCGCCGATCGCCAGTCGTAGCCCTGCTGGGCCGCCGTCTGCACCTCGCTCCGAATGCACCGCAGCAAGCCCCGAATCGTTTTGGGCGCGGTGTCTGGGGTCAAAAAGGCGGGGTAGGGTTTGGTCGATCGATGGGTCAGCGGCAACAAGCCGCGGCGAGACACGGCGTAAATTTTGCCTTGATGGTGGCGCGAGTGGAGCGACACCACCATATCCATCATTGTCAGTCCAGTGCCAATCAGCAACACCGGCGCATCAAGCTCAAGCCCTGCCAAGGCCGAAGCTGACCACGCATGGCGGAGGTAGGGGGTGTCATCGTCCTTAGTTGGCGATGCACTGGGAACTGCTGGCGCGTTTCCCACGGCCAGCACAATTTTGTCTGCCACGAAAGCACGGCCGCTGCGCAGGGAGACGATCGCACCTTTACCTTTGGCTTGTGGCTCCACTGCCACCACTTCATCGATGACGCGCTCCAGCCGCACGTTACTCGATGCGGCGGCTTCAGCTTCCTCCAGAATCGACTGAATGTAAAGCCCGTAGATATGACGGGGAATGAAACTGCTGGCGTTCAGGTCATTGGGCAGGAATGCCGCCAATTCGCTGCGGTTATCGTGCAGCCAGCGCAGCAGATGACCGGGATCGTCGGAAAAGGCACTCATTTTGCCTGCAGATACATTCAGCAAATGGCTGGTGTCATAGGTGCTGTATGCAACTCCAAGGCCAATCTCGTGACTGCGATCGATCAGCTCGATCAGCAGGGGTCGGTTGGCTGTTTTCAACAGGTGAACCGCTACGAGACAACCACTAAAGCCAGCACCGACGATCGCGATCGTTGTTATAGGAGCGGAAGTCAGCATTTTAGGAACCCTATCAGCATCAAATAGAATAAGCTGTTGCGGCATTTAAATTGTCTGTCAAAAAAAAATCAAAGTCTTGTGGGGTGGGCGTCCCGCCCGCCCTGAATATACAATTTAAATGCGCGACAGCTTAGGAAGGTATTTATTTTTAAGACATCGGATCTATGAAAATATATCGCTGCCTCAGTCTCCCACACTTAGCAACAAGGGGGGATTTTTAATTACCTGGTTTCCAAACTAATTCTTCAACTTTGAGTTGCTTGGGAATTAAGCCAAGTTCAAAAAAAGTATCGGCAATTTCCTGTTGCTCGGCAACCATATCAGCTTGGATCGGTTCAAATCCATAACTCCGCCGTCGAGTGACTACATCTAAGATAGAAACATCAACTTTCAGAATGGGAGCGAGAATCTTGACTACTTCTGCGGGATTCGCATCAGCCCAAGTCGCTACTGCTTGAGTTTCTTCTCTAATTGCCTCAATGATTTTGAAATTAGGGTAAACAAATGACTGATTAGCTAAGTAAAAATCGCGGTTAGCGGCTAGTCCTTTACTATCTTTAACAACACGAACATCTTTTTGCGCTTGAGCTGCTGCATAAAAGGGGTCCCAAATCACCCAAGCATCTACGTTACCTTGTTGGAAGGCAGCTCTGGCATCGGCTGGTGTCAGGTTTGCCGGCTCAATATCATTCCATTTTATTCGGGCGGATTTCAGTGCTTTTGCTAATAGGTAATTGGCACTTGAACCTTTTGTAAAAGCTATTTTCTTTCCCCGCAAATCCTCAAGGGTTTGAATTGCCGAATTAGCAGGGACTAAAATACCTGAACTGCGGTCTTTGGGGGCGCTACCACCAATGTACAGCAGAGGCGCGCTAGCAGCCTGGGCAAAGACTGGAGGAGCGTCCCCGGTGCGCCCGATGTCGATGCTGCCGACGTTTAGTGCTTCCAGCATCGGAGGGCCTGACTGAAATTCTTTCCACTCAACGGATATACCTAGAGGCTGCAAGCGTTTCTCTAAACCGCCTCTAGCTTTGACTAGGGTGAAGGGGTCGAATTTCTGATGACCGATGCGGACTACCTTAGCTGCAGTTGCTGTGGGGGAAGCGACGGGGCTTGCAGAGCCCGTAGGGGTGGGAGTATTGTTACAGGCGGCGATCGCCCAATTCAAGCCGATTCCTAATAGAAATAGCACTGCTAGGGAAAAGTGCGATCGCCATAATTGAGCAAGGAATGAAATCACTCTTTTGAGCATAAACAATAATATTGTTTGTTGCTAACTTTCCGTTCAGAGACTTCCAACTAATTCGGGTTTGCCAGTTTGCAGGGCGCCAACAAACTCTTGCAACTGCGATCGCAGTATTTGTTCTGTTTCTTCTTCAAGTTGTACGCTTGTTTCGTCATAACTTTGGATCTGCGTGTCTAAAACATAGGCACCAGCCAAGATATGACTAGCGCCCAGCTCGGATAACACTGGTTTGAGGGCGTAGTTAATTGCTAATAAGTGACCCAGCGTACCTCCGGTGGCGATGGGGAGAATAACTTTACCAGCTAAACTCTTCTGCGGTAGCAAATCTAAGTAAGCTTTGAGTACGCCTGTGTAAGCTGCTTTGTAAACAGGCGTAGCGATGATTATGCCCTTGGCTTCTACTACTAAATCATTGACTGCTTTTAAGTCTGGGCTCGCGAATTGTCCGTAAATTAATACCTCTGGCGGGAGATCGCGGACGTTGATAGATGCCGTACTCAGTCCCTCTTTCTCGACAGCGCGGCGGGCGTATTCCAGCACCGCAAAAGACCGGGATGGATGAGACGGGCTACCTGCGATCGCAACAACATTAGCCATTTAATAGTCCTCCTGTTTTTGACTCATTTAAAAATGAACGATTTACGGAATCGCTCATAAATACGGTAAGTTTGTAGGTTTACCGTATATTATAGATAGTAAGCTAGCACGGTCAATTTTAAAAAGCAAGTAAGTTGAGATGTAAATTTTGATAACTCTTATACAAATTTTGTGCGATCGCGAATCTCGGCCCAAAGCAACTGTCCGGTTATTTCCCCCCAATACAGCAGACTCTCACCGGACTCAAAAACAGAAACCGGTTCGCCACCGGATGCGAATTCACCCAGAAGTAAGGGAAGGAGAGTTACCCCTGAGGGTCGCTATAACAAGCAGAACCTTTACAGGAAGAGGGTTTGCTTGTTCTTAACAATTTTTTATCAAAGTTCCCCAATTTTCGGAAAAAATTCTCTTGCTTTTTGTAGATACCTATGCAATACTTTTGTTTAATAATCGTAAAATACCATAACTTGACTGACTTACAGTAGATTAAAGTTAGAGATGCTAATCTGCTCTTCACCCGAATCGGTGAGCAGCAGGGTAATTAACACTTGCTTAACAGCAACTTTTGCAAGCGAAATAAAGTTAACACTTAACTTTTCACTGTGAATTGTTATGAGCCTGTGCGATAAATTGTGAGATATATGGAGGTTTTTTAGAATGGAATCAGCACTCTCAGGAATCCGCTTAGAATTAGTAAAACTCCAGAAGTCATTTGGAAACATTGAAATTTTGCGGGATATCAACCTCGAAATAAATCCCGGAGAATTTGTAGCAATTGTGGGTCGCAGTGGATGTGGCAAAAGTACCTTGCTGCGCTTAATCGCCGGACTAGAAACTCCCAGTCAAGGCACGGTCTTTCTAGACGGAAAGCCGTCTAAACAACTTAACTCCAAAGTGAGAATGATGTTTCAGGATGCACGGCTACTACCTTGGCAAAAAGTGCTGGCTAACGTGCAATTAGGGCTACTAAATGCTAAAGAAAGCACTCGCTATAAAGCGATGCAAGTCCTTCACGCTGTAGGGCTTGGCGATCGCGCCAGCGATTGGCCCGCTGTACTCTCCGGCGGTCAGAAGCAAAGAGTTTCTTTAGCAAGAGCCCTCGCCTGCGAACCGCACTTGCTGCTGCTTGATGAACCCCTCGGCGCCTTAGATGCTTTGACCCGTATTGAGATGCAGCAATTGTTAGAAAATTTGTGGCAAGAAAAAGGATTTACCGCGCTACTGATCACTCACGACGTAGAAGAAGCAGTCGTGCTAGCTGACAGAGTTATTTTAATAGAAAATGGTCAAATTGCAATGAACTGTGATATTGATATCCCACGACCGAGGCAGAGAGGAAATGCTGTATTTGCTGCGAAAGTAGAGACCATTTTGCACCGCGTTATGGAGCGAAAAGAAAGTAGTAAAGATGCCGAAAAGTTTGCAATAACGGCGTTTCGGTAAACGGTGCTTGGCATAAATTATCTCAATAGCAAGTTGTCTGGCTCAGTCGGACTTATTATGCTAAATTATCAGGAGAATGCCCACTAATCAACGCTCTGATTTCACAAAAGTTAAAGTTTTTCAAGTTGAATTTACAGCGCTTAAACAATTTTAATCCGAATAGATTCGTCTAATTATTAAATTTATAAAATTTACAAAATTAAAATATTGTCAACCACCCTAGTTGAGAGACAGGACAAAAGTTGATTGGCATCCTTAACTTGTACAGAAAGTGAAATAGAATAGGGAAAAACAATTAAAATAAGAACTTGTCCCCAAGCCAAGCGGGTGAAACTATTGCAGATAACTATCTATAGCATCCTAAATCATTTGTAAATTTCTTACTCCCTCCCCGAACTCGCGGGGAGGGTTGGGGTGGGGTTAAAAATTTACGACTCCTGCAAGAATTGCTATATAGCAATCCTAAATCATTTGTGAATTTCTTACTCCCTCCCCAAGGCATCGGGGAGGGCTGGGGTGGGGTTAAAAATTTACGACTCCTGCAAGGATTGCTATATACCTATAAAACGGAATATACAAATTGCTTTCTAACCATCTAATTGAACACCTTAAACATCCCGCTCTTTCTATGTCATCGATCAGGTGTTGATGCCCGCCGCTGTGACAGTTGCGTAAGTCCTGTAACCGAAAGTCGGTGAAGTTTCAGGTAGTCTTTCGTGACAGACTCCTACACCAACACAAGCTGTCACCATTGGTGTAGGCATCTTTGCAGCCCGATCAATGGTCTACAAAATTTCCTTCGCGGTACTGTCCTCCATAGTTCCTACTATAGAAAGATTCCCACCGGGCGCGTTTTATACTGGGAAAAATGTCCAATCCCAGTCTTTTCAGGTTGAGCGCTGCGTTAATATCACGATCGACCATCAAAGAATTTTGCTCATCCCAATACTCTCGAATACCACAATCGGTGAAAATAATTTCATTCCGATAGCCCAGAACCATTGAGGTATAAGCAGGTTTTTGCGGAATGACGACTGATCCAGCTTTTTCGGCTATGTATTCCAGCGTCTTGAAAAATTGACCGAATGCAGCATGTAGCCAAGACTTGTTTAGTCCGGATTTGGCTGATTGACCGTTTGAAAGGTAAGTTCCATCATCATCTTGCTTGACTTTATTTCGTTTAGTCAAACCTTTCAAATTCAACTCTTCATAAAAAAATAATTGAGCTCCCGTTTTCACCAATTTGTGAGCCGTCTTATAGTGAAAATATTGGCTAAAACAAACTATATTTTGGTGTTGTTTTGCTTCTTTTTTAGCTAAGTTACGTCGAGTTAGAACCTCGTTTCCGTTTATTTCGTTTTTTTGAAATACGGTCTAACTTAGCTTGATTTTTGCGAAGCGGTTTTAACGAGGGTAATTTCTCGCCTAACGACGTTGCCAAATAGACATCTTCGTGGAGCACTGCATCCAAACCGATTGAGTTGTCCCAATTAGGGCTAACTTTGTCAGGTGTGAACTCGGGAACAGAAGAGTCTTCAAACATTAATTGAATAAACCAACCATCAACCTTTCTGGTTACACTAGCTTGCTTGATGGTAATATCAAATCCGTTAGCATCGGAATAGTAAATTCGAGTTGACTGTTGACGGTTGACTGTTGACGCCGTGAACAGTCAACCGTCAACAGTCAACAGTCAACATCATTCCGGTGTAACCGGAAATGATATAAATCCATCGGGAACCCTCGCGGTGCATCTGAACTTTTATGACCCCTAATTTCGGCAATCGAATATAAATCCAATTCTTGCGAACCAATTTCATCCAATCATTATTAGCCGGAGAAAAAGTCATCGTTCGGTAATCTGCTTCAGTTTTGAATCGGGGTCTGCCCGACTTTCCATCCTTACTGTCCCCTACAATAAACCGAGCAAAGGCTTTATCTACTCCTTAGATACATCTTGCAGGATAGTTAAATCTACCTGTTTAAAGTTCAAGAGATCGCCACGAGGAAAAAATTTTACCAAGTCTTTCTTAATGATAGGCAATTATTGTTTTTGCGAGTAGTAGTTGGGCTTTTCCCTGGGTGCAGAGATACTGGCTATCAATGGACAAGCATTCACAGTAGTGCTCCATCTCCCACCAATCAAATCGAGAGCCCAACTGCCGATTATACCAATAACGGCAAATTCTTAACCAGTGGTTAAGGGATAGTTTCTGATTGGTTTCGGGATAAAATTGATCCTGGTATTTTGTCTTCATTGCGTTACGACGTTTACGCATTTATTTAGCAAAAATGTTCCAGAAAATGCTATTCCGTGTCAAGCAATTAAAAAATTAGATCGAACAACAAGATTGGCCTATTGAATAAAAATACTTGTTGTGCTTTGATGTCGTCATCCACCTGTTCATTCCTCAAAACTATACTTTTGAGGTCATAAACAGGTGGAATCAGGAGTCTAACGCGCGTTTCATCCCACACTAACCTTCGATCGTTATAGTGTGGGGTTTCCCGTCTGGCTAGCTAAACACTCAAGAGAGGGGTAAACCGCCACACTCGGCGTTCATCAACACCGAAAGCTTGCAGCTCATTTTTCTCACCGCATTTCCCTCATCGCCACAGACAGCGGATAATACTTCCGCTACCTCACTCACCTGCATTTATTGGGATACCGGTGCAGGGATCGCTGTATGGCGGTCAGGAAATGAACGAGCTAATTTTATATTCAATCCCATGTTGAATAAAGTCGCGGATGCTGTATTCTACGTCCGCGATCGAGAGTTCGACTACCGCAAAATACAACCTGCAGAGGCAAGTGCCGGCTGGTGAGCGATCGCAAATTCCGAAGGCGGTCAGTTTAGTGTACCCTTGCGACTAATGTAGAAAGAGGTGTGTTGATACGATCGCCCCTCTCAATCTTGAGTTTTGAGAGATTTTAATTAGTTGAGAAATATTTGGACTGCTTTTTTCAAACAACTGTTCTTGAGAGAGATGAAGATATGGACTTAAATCCCAAGTCTGGAAAGCACCGATGGCGAGGGCGACTAATAAAAGCTGGAGGGGGTATTCTCCTAATCTTCGGCACAGGTTTAAGCGTTTTTACCTGGAAAGTCTTCTCGCCACCTTCTGTTGAGCGGCAACCACTTCCGAAAACTTTGGTTTCTCTAGAGTCACCACAAGGACAACAGCTACTGAACCAGAGCAAGAGCAAACAGGATTTTCAACCGCTTAGCACCCACATTGAAACCCAAAAGCGTCCAGCCTTTTGTGGTGTGGCTAGTAGTGTAATGGTTCTGAATGCAATCGGCACCAAAAGACAGGGATATCGCCCCCTAACCCAAGACAGCTTTTTTGACGGTCAAACCCAGAGCATCCGTTCCCCATATGCCGTTACTTTTTCGGGGATGACTCTTGATGAATTAGCTGCCTTGCTGAGAAGTCACAACGTCAAAGTTGAAGTCTACTATGCGTCGGAGACAACACTTAACCAATTTCGTGCCCAAGCTAAAGCCAACCTTGCTCGTTCAGGCGACTATATAATCGTGAACTACCAACGCTCTGTTTTGGGTCAAAGTAAAAGTGGGCATATTTCTCCCCTCGCTGCCTATCACGAGCAAAGCGATCGATTTCTGATTGAAGACGTAGCCAGTTATAAATATCCGCCTGTATGGGCTTCTACTGAGAATCTTTGGAAAGCGATGAATACTACTGATTCAATTTCTCAAAAGACACGCGGCTATCTTGTTGTGCGTCAGTGAAAGAAGACTTATAGCCTTTCGAGCGAAAGATGAGGTACTATCCGGCATAGGCCTCCGTGGGCATAGGCCTCCGTGGGCATAGGCCTCCGTGGGCATATCTCACCACGCGATCGAACCGCTATTGTCGCCCTATTCGCCGGGTTTTCCCCCAATTAAAAATTTCGGCTCACCACTTAAAAATATTCTCCGTTCTATCAAGACGACTAATTATCAAGAGTTAGCAAAAGCCCTAGAGTTTGCATTTAATGAAGTTGCAGAGCGAAAATATTTGGAATTGGTTAGAGGAACTGCTGTTATTGTACCTCATCTTTATGATAAAGGCTATATAATAGGCAATTCATAAAATGCTAGCAACCCCATAAGGGTTACGCTCCAAAAATTAAGCATAAATGCCTAATAATCTATGTCAAGGGTATGGGTTTTCGAGCGATAGAGAGAGTCAAAAATGTTCATCATGTAGTGTGCCGGAGGAAGTCCTGTTTAAATTTTGTGACAACGCTGCCAGTCTCCATCCACCAAGAAAACTACCTTTGGGAAATATTGAAATTTGTAACATTAACTACAAAGACGATCGCGCCCGATGTAGGTTTTTTATCAAAAAAAATTATCACAAAATTGGGTTTAAAACCCCGGTTTTCTAGGACTAATTTTTCCAAGGTTACGTAATGTAACGTATTTCTTGACGTTGGAACTAAATTAAAACTACACTAAAAGTAGATTTTAAAGGTTGAGTACGCCGCTGCAAAGTAAGGAAAAATCGTAATTAAAGTCAATAACAAAATAGACATATAGTTTTGGAATTGGTACGCGGGAATTCTCGCGAAACCTAGTGTTCTATGCGCTTAAATATCCAAAAGAGATCGCTATGCTCAAAAAGCAAATGCGGGGAGGTAAGGAAATCCCATTTATGGGAATATTAAGACCGAAATGTCTTAATGTTCCTCACCTCTTTAAGCCTAAAAATATTAATTAATGTTAGCGAATCGCCTTCAGCTTTGCTCGGTATCAGGATAAATTGCGCTCCGTTCACCCCCGCGAGAATCCCTAATGAACAACCGCGAACCCATCTCGAATCCCACTGCTTCATCAACCCGCCAGGGAAATAGTAAAGATTCTGAACCTGAGAAAAGCTACTTTTCTCCTCCTCCAGCCGTATCCTTGCCCAAAGGGGGTGGGGCGATTAAAGGAATGGGCGAGAAGTTTGCCGCCAATCCGGTGACAGGCACTGGCTCGATGTCAGTCCCGATCGCCACCAGTCCCGGTCGCTCTGGGTTTAGCCCGCAACTTTCCGCGGCCTACGACTCTGGGGCTGGCAATGGGATGTTCGGGTTGGGCTGGAATCTGTCGGTGCCTTCGATTACGCGGAAGACAGACAAGGGTTTGCCTCGCTACTGGGACTTTGAGGAGTCCGATGTTTTAATTCTTTCGGGTGCAGAAGATTTGGTGCCGGTGCTTAAATCAGATGGCACGGTTGATGAAACGCTGCGGGATGGATACTATATTCGCAAATATCGCCCTCGAATTGAGGGATTGTTTGCCCGAATCGAACGCTGGACAAAGGTGGATTCGGGAGAGATGCACTGGCGATCGACTTCTAAAGACAATATTACGACCCTGTACGGCAAGACTGCTGAGAGCCAGATTGCCAGTCCCGACAATCCAACCCGTGTATTTAGCTGGCTAATTTGCGAAAGCTATGACGATAAGGGTAATGCGATTCGTTATGAGTACAAAGCGGAAAATTCTGATGGGGTTATTACAGCACAGACACATGAGCGCAATCGAACCCCGGAGAGCCGATCGGTTAATCGCTACCTGAAGCGGATTAAATATGGAAACCGAACGCCCCGACAACCGGGTGAAAATCTGAGCCTGCGAACAGATTGGATGTTTGAGGCGGTGTTTGACTATGGGGAACACAACCAGACGAATCCCAAACCGAATGACTCAGGGGTGTGGACTGTTCGCAACGACCCATTTTCTTCCTACCGGGCTGGCTTTGAAGTTCGTACCTATCGTCTCTGTCAGCGGGTGCTGATGTTCCATCATTTCCCAGAAGAGGAAGGGGTGGGACTCGATTGCTTGGTGCGATCGACAGATTTCGCCTATTCTTACGAACAAAACCCAACCGATGTTCGCAATCCTATTTATTCGTTGTTGTTCTCGGTGACGCAGACGGGATATCAGCGCGATTCACGAGGGGGCTATCATTCAAAATCTCTGCCACCGCTGGAGTTTACTTACAGCGAACCCCGCATTGATGAGACGGTGCGTGAGGTCGATGCTGCGAGTCTAGAAAATTTGCCCCAAGGGTTAGATGGCACGCGCTACCAGTGGGTGGATCTGGATGGGGAAGGGTTATCGGGAATTTTGACGGAACAGGGCAATGGGTGGTTTTATAAGCGCAATCTCAGCCCGATTAACACGGTTCATAACAATGGCCCAAAGCATATTGAGGCACGTTTTTCCTCAGTTGAACTGGTTGCCAGCAAGCCTGCCAGCGGCTTAGCGAATGGCGCTCAGTTCCTCGATTTGGCGGGGGACGGTCAGCTTGATGTGGTAACGCTGCGGGGGGCAGTACCGGGTTTCTACGAACGCACTCAGGATGAAGGCTGGAAGTCGTTTGTTGCTTTTAAGTCGTTGCCTGTAATCGACTGGGATAGCCCGAACCTAAAGTTTATCGACTTGGATGGCGACGGACACAGCGACATTCTAATTACTGAAGACAATTGTTTTGTGTGGCATCCATCCCTAGCAGAAGACGGATTCGGACCTGCGGAGTGGGTGAGTCAGCCTTGGGATGAAGAGAAGGGGCCGCGTGTGGTGTTTGCTGACAGTATGCAGTCTATTCATCTGGCGGATATGTCAGGGGATGGGCTGACGGATATTGTGCGGATTCGTAACGGAGAGGTTTGTTACTGGGCGAATCTGGGGTATGGGCGATTTGGGGCAAAGGTGACGATGGACAATGCGCCCTGGTTTGATGTGCCAGATTTGTTCAATCAGCGACGGATTTTGTTGGCGGATATTGATGGGTCTGGAACGACGGATATTCTGTACCTGAGCTCTGAGGGGGTGCAGGTCTATTTCAATCAGTCGGGGAACAGTTGGGCAGCAAGGCGAGTTTTGAGGCGTTTTCCTGCGATCGACAGTATTGCTTCGGTAACGACGATCGACCTGTTGGGCAACGGAACCGTTTGTTTGGTGTGGTCTTCGCCCTTGCTGGGAAATACGACCCGCGTGATGCGGTATATCGACCTGATGGGCGGACAAAAGCCGCATCTGCTGGTTAAAACGGTGAACAATCTGGGTGCAGAAACGGTTGTGCAGTATGCACCTTCTACTAAGTTCTATCTACAAGACAAGTTGGCGGGGCAGCCCTGGATTACAAAGTTGCCCTTTCCGGTGCACGTGGTGGAACGGGTGGAAACCTACGATCGCATCAGCCGCAATCGCTTTGTCACGCGATCGGCCTATCACCACGGCTACTTCGATGGGGTAGAGCGAGAATTTCGCGGCTTTGGCATGGTGGAGCAGTGGGATACTGAGGAGATTGGGACGATTGGGCCTGGAGAAGTCTCATCCGACAGTTCCAATCTGGATGCGGCTTCGTTTGTGCCACCTGTGCATACTAAAACTTGGTTTCACAATGGGGCATATCTCGATCGGGACAGGATTTCGCACCTGTTTATTCACGAGTATTATCAGGGGGATGCCCTGGCGGCGCTATTACCGGATGCGGTGCTGCCTGATGGCCTAACGTTGGAGGAAGAACGGGAAGCCTGTCGATCGCTCAAAGGGTCGATTCTGCGGCAGGAAATCTACGCTGATGACGGGACAGATAAGAGCCAGCATCCCTACAGTGTTTCAGAGCAGAATTATACGATCGAGCTCGTGCAGCTAAAGAGCGCAAATCGTCACGCTGTCTTTTTCGTGCATCCACGCGAGACGATCGATTACCACTACGAACGCAATCCAGTCGATCCGCGTGTCGGTCATCAGGTTGTTTTGCAGGTTGATGAGTATGGCAATGTTTTGAAGGCTGTGGCGATCGGATATGGACGGCGGCAGCCTTTGTTATCCAATCCTGACGATCGGATTAAACTCACATCTTCCACCATTCTCAAGAACAGGCAAGATGCCTGTTTCACAAAGAGTGAATTTTCTTGTGGAACAGGCATCTTGCCTGTTCATAAAAAGCTTATTGAGAATGGTGCAACATCTCAGATCAAACAAACTCAAACGCTGATTACTTACACGGAAAATCGCGTTACCAATCCAGTCCTGGAAGACGATGCCTATCGCACACCGCTGCCCTATGAAATCTGCACTTACGAGCTAACGGGGCATGGGTATAGCGAGAGCGATTTTTCAAAGGAAAGGATAGGTCAACGCCCTGCCTTAATCAATCTTTTGAATACTGTTCAAACGGCTGCATTACTGGAATACCAGATGCAACCGGATGGCAGTTTGCAAAAGCGCTTGATTGAGCGGGTACGGACGCTTTATCGCAAAAACGACCTTTCGGATGCTCTGCCGCTGGGTGTGCTGGAATCGCTGGCATTGCCCTACGAAAGCTACAAGCTGGCATTTACACCCGATTTGTTAGCACAGGTGTATGGCGATCGCGTCACTGAGGAAATGCTGGCTGAAGGCGGCTATCTCCACAGCGAGGGCGATTCTAACTGGTGGATTCCGTCTGGGCGGGTTTTTCATCATCCAGAACTAGGTGCAAGTTCTGCCCAGGAGTTGGCTTTTGCCCGGGCACATTTTTTCCTGCCCCATCGGTTTGAAGACCCGTTCAACAATATCACCACTGTTGAATATGACGGCTATGACTTGATGGTGACAAAAACTCGTGATGCGATCGGCAATGAAGTCAAAGCCGAGCATGACTACCGCGTAATGCAGCCCAGAATGGCGATCGACCCCAACCAGAATCGCGCTCAAGTAGCGTTTGACGTTCTGGGAATGGTGGCGGGTGCGGCTGTCTTGGGCAAGGTTGAGGCGGGTGAGTCAGAAAGCGGTGATTCGTTGCAGGAGTTTATCGCAGATTTGAGTGATGAACAAGTGCAATGGTTTCTGCAACAGCCAAGGGCAACAGCAAAGCAGCTTTTGGGTAATGCTACAACTCGCACTATTTACGATTTACATCGCTTCCAGAATTCGGGTCAACCAGTCTTTGCAGCGACTATTGCCCGCGAACAACACGTCAATTCAGCCAATGGAATGGAGTCGCCTGTTCAGGTAACGTTTAGTTATTCCGATGGCTTTGGGCGAGAAGTGCAGATAAAGGTACAGGCGGAACCGGGAAATGCACCGCAACGGGAATCGAATGCAGAGAATCCCGATCGACCAGGCAAGTTGATTCTGGAAACGGGCAAGCCGAAACTGGCACCGACGAATCCCCGTTGGGTGGGGAATGGGCGCACGGTTTATAACAACAAGGGCAAGCCAGTTAAACAATACGAACCTTTCTTTAGTTCGACCCATCTGTATGAAGCTGAGCCAGAAATGGTGATGGCTGGGGTGACTCCGATTTTGTTCTACGATCCGGCGGAACGGGTGGTGGCGACACTGCATCCGAATCATACGTTTGAAAAGGTGGTGTTCGATCCGTGGCAGCAAACTACCTGGGATGTGAACGATACGGTGTTGATTGCGGATCCGAAGACGGATGCGGATGTCGGCAGTTTCTTTGAGCGATTACCGCAAACAGATTATCTACCAACCTGGTATGACCTCCGCATTGACCCGGCAAAGGCTCTAGAAGAATGGCCTGATGTCGATCGGGTAGGACGCGCCCATCCTGAGAATGCTCACATTCGCTCTGCCGAAGCATCAGCAGCGAGGAAAGCAGCGAAGCACGCTGGAACGCCAACCATTGCTCACCTGGATTCGCTGGGGCGCACGTTTCTGACTATTGCTGATAACGGGGATGCAGGTAACTATGAAACTCGCGTTGAACTGGATATTGAGGGCAATCAGCGATCGGCGATCGATGCGCGTGGGCGCACCGTCATGACCTATGACTATGACTTGCTGGGTGGGCAGATTCATCAAGCGAGTATGGAAGCGGGCGATCGCTGGATGTTGAACAATGTAGCGGGTAAGCCCATCCGTATGTGGGATAGCCGCAACCATTTTCTCCGCAACACCTATGATGCCTTGCAGCGTCCGACGCAATTATTTGTCAAAACAGGCAGCGATCCAGAAATCCTGGCGGAAAAAACAATTTATGGGGAAGGGCAAGGTGACGCTCAAAACCATCGGGGCAAAATTTATCAGCATTTTGATAGTGCGGGGGTTGCCACGAATGGATCATTTGACTTTAAGGGCAATTTAGTCAGCAGCACGCGCCAACTGGTGCAAGATTACAAAACCATTGCTGAGGGGTCGAGCAATCCTGCTTTAGAAATGGAAGTTTTTAGTAGCAGTAGTCGCTATGATGCCCTGAATCGCCCGATTCAGTTAGTCGCGCCCCACAGCAACCAACCGAATACGAAACTCAATGTGATCCGTCCTGGTTATAATGAGGCGAATTTATTGGAGCGGATGGATGTTTGGCTGGGGGAAGCAACGGAGCCAACGGCGTTACTGATGCCGCAGTCGGCGAATTTCCATGGGGTGACGAATATTGACCGTGACGCGAAGGGACAGCGCACCCTGATTGAATACGGGAATAGGGCAAAAACCGAATATACCTATGATGAGAAAACCTTCCGGTTGATTCATCTGAAGACCACACGGGGCGGGGCAGTCTTGCAGGATTTGTTCTATACCTACGACCCAGTGGGCAATATTACCCGCATTCGAGATGATGCCCAGCAGACGATCTTTTTCAAGGGTCAGGTGGTACTACCCCACTGTGACTATATCTACGATCCGATATACCGTCTGATTGAGGCAATTGGGCGTGAGCATATCGGGCAGGCTGGGCAGCCAGAAACCAATTGGGATGATGAGTTCCGCGTCAATCTGCCTCACCCCAATGATGGGCAGGCGATCCGGAACTATACAGAGCAGTATGTCTATGACGCGGTGGGTAATTTTGAGAAGTTAATCCATCAGGCGGCGAATGGGAATTGGACTCGTGCCTATGCTTACAAAGAAGCGAGTTTGATTGAACCCGGCAAGCAGAGCAATCGCTTGAGTAGTACGACGGTGGGGGCAAGGACTGAACCCTACAGCTACGATGCCCACGGCAATATGACGAGTATGCCCCATCTGACGTTGATGCAGTGGGATTACAAGGATGAGTTGAGTGCGACTGCGCGGCAGGCGGTGAATGATACGTTGCCTCCTGATAAAGTACCGGAGACGACTTTCTATGTCTATGATGCTAGCGGTCAGCGCGTTCGTAAGGTTACTGAATGGCAAAACGGGGCGCGCAAGAACGAGCGCATTTATCTGGGTGGGTTTGAGATTTATCGCGAATTTGAAAGCAATGGGAATGATATCAAGCTAGAGCGCGAGACGCTGCACGTTATGGATAATCAGCAGCGAATTGCGTTGGTGGAGATTAAGACTATTACCAATCCAGGTGATGAATCTCCAACACAACTTATTCGGTTTCAGTTTGGCACCCATCTTGGTTCGGCTAGTCTGGAATTGGATGATAAAGCTAATGTCATTTCCTATGAAGAATATTACCCCTATGGCAGCACGTCATATCAATCTGTGAATAAAAACATCAAAGCGGCTGCCAAGCGGTATCGATATACAGGTAAGGAACGAGATGAAGAAAATGGGCTTTATTACTTTGGAGCGAGATACTACGCATCGTGGATATGTCAATGGGTAGCATGTGATCCTAAACCTTTGTCCAAGAAAAAGCCAAAATTTGATCCTCCCAGTCTTTCACATTCTGATGAGAACCATCAAAATAAGCATGCTAATATAACTGACACTGCGAAGAGTTTAAATATTCCTGATATAACAGACTCACCAGATAATACAACCAGTAGGAATAATTTGCTGCCAGCCCTTTATGGATTCGTCGATGACAATCCCATCTGTAAAATTGACCCAGACGGGCGAGATTTTTGGGAGTGGAAAACGGTAAAAGAAATATGGGCTGGTATTCGGAATCCCCGCGCTGCAATGAAGACCAAAACATTTATTATTGATGACAAAGTAGAAACTGAAGAGCCAACACTTAACACCTTGGCAGTACGTTTTTCAACCAAACTAGGTCTGACCGAAAATGATGAACGTGAGGGGTCTCAGGTGAATGCTTTTCGCCATACGCTTTGGCAGGCACTATTGACTAAACACTTCGGTCAAGCAACTGCCAAAGAATTCGCGGATGCTCATGAAAAGAACCCTGATGCCATTTCCAATGAAGACGCTTCTACAAAGGAGTTTGACACCTTAAATGCAGCCGACCAATCCATCGATCTTCGCAACAATATCATTGGTAGAGAAATCGGTGAAAAAAACAGTAGGGTTATTGGGGGACCCCACCAGCTTGCTGAGGCATTGCTTAAGCAATATCACGAGAAAGGACTTTGGGTTGCTGAACTCCAATCCAACAATAAATACAAAGCGGTTTTGAGGAAGCTTTCGGATGCGGAATTTGCAGCAGCATCAAAGAAGTTGTCCGATCTTGACGATCTTGGCTTGACTCCCTCTGAGGCTAAAAAGAGGCAAGATGTGCTAGACAATCGGTTGAGCGAACAGGCAAAACGAAAAGGAATGGAAATTACCGGTAAACTCGAATGGAATATTAGAAAACTGTACGGAGTTCCCTAAAAAGACAAAATAAAGGCTAATTACATCAGGATTTAAAGGATTAGAGGATGAACAAAAGTGGGCGATCGCCCACTTTTGTAGAGTTCCTTCTCGATAAACATCACCCACCTAATTTTAAAAAAGGAGCAACTGAGAAGAAAACAAAAAATCCATTCATCAGCAAAGCGATCGCGTAAAACCCGACACAAAAACACATCTGACTCATAAAAACATTCACTTACCGCTAGATTTAGCCCCCAAAAAAGGAGAACCCAATGCCATCCGTACTCGTTATTCGCTTACACCCAGTAGAACCCATCTCCGGAGAGGATTTTACGGATTACCTGAATGGTCTAACCATCACGGCTTTTGAAATATCATTCAATAACCAAGCAGGCTCTCAGATTGGTCAGGCACAATATTTACCACCCAACAATCCAGCAACCCGAATTGTTCAACACTTTGATGGAGGAACCGCAAAAGCGATCGCCACTGCCGTCATCGAAATTCCCGAGCCTCCGGCAGGTGGCGAGTATCGAACTGCCGATGTGCGCCTCGTCATCACTCGTAACGGCAACGAAATTGCACACAAACCAATTTACTACAACGTACCTGTTGTTCTTGGTACCATCCCAGTAGATCCAAATGAGTTCCCACAGCTAGAACCCATCAGCTTACATCTGGCATTACCATCCTCAGCGCAACCTAGCCCAACCGTCGTCTTGCCAGAGGATGGTACAGCCCCTAACTTCGACACTCTGCGAACAGCCGTAGAAGCCGTGTTGAGTGCAGAACCCCCCGACAGCCCAACAGAATCTATTGCTACTTTGACCGCTGCCCAGTGTCGCCACATTGCCTACGAAATCATCTGGGATCGCATGGCGTACCCGCTTCCAAAACCCAAAAGCCCATTGGAAGAAATCTACACCGGACCGCTAGATGCTGATAGTGATGAAGAGCGCGATCGCCGCACCTTTGAAGGCGACCTACTAAGCTACTACACCAAACACAATACCGAAGCCGAGCGCCTGAAAACCTTCATCTTCTCACTCTCAGCAGCCATTTGGTGCGAAGAAAAAACCATTAATGCAACCCAAGCCGGATTCTACTTCCCGGTATTTCCGAACCCTCCGAAGGGAGAAGCAAAAGTCATCTTGAAGGCTTCAGGAACAGCATTAGACCCAGTTTTTAAGGTTCCGGCAGATTATTTTTATGCCCTCACCGCCATTCTGCCATCACAGATCAACCGGGAAGATCGTTTTAAGATGGTGGCACTAGATGCTGAAGCACAGATTGTAACCAACATTGAGCAAGCTCTTGATGACCAGGTACTGACCGAACCAGCCGGAATCAACCGTTACCAGGCAGCACGGCGCTTGCGTGCTCTAGGTTCCGCAGAAGAGATTGGTACTCCAGAGTTCGTAGTTAGCCCAGGAACTCCAGTACATGGGCTAGTGAACAATTGGTTAGCGTTTCCTGAAGCAGATATCAATGCGTTTTGGTCAGCATTATCATTACCGTCAACTGACATCACTGGACATCTAGATTTAATCCTTTGCGCCATTACAAAAGAACATCCGCCATTAGCACCATTAACCGCTGCAATCAAAAATCCTCCTGTCACTATTCCTCCTGTTCCTAGCTTTGGTGCCGGTGTTACTAACGTGGACGAGTTGGCAGCCAAGAACAAGGGAAATTGGGAGGCTTTGCTAAACCCAACTCCAGCACTACTCCCGGAATTTACCAAACCCGGCACAACAGAAGAACGAACTCAATCCTTCATTCGCCACCTGCGTAAGTTCTTTGATGTTACCAATGTATTCAATCCTCCTCCTGTCCCAACGATCGATGAAACTCTCCAGCTAAGTCGTTCACCGGGCAATCCATTAGACCAATTGTTGGCTAATTATCCAGGTGGGTTCTCGTTCAGTGGATGGGATCCAGACCAATTGGAAATCGCCGTGAACAACATTTTTCCCGGTGATCCAACCAGTGTTCTAAAAGTAAAACAGCAATTCATCGAGTGGTTAACCTGCATTCAGAGTGTCGTTAATCTAACTAATGGGATTAGCCCGATCGCAATCCAATTCTCAGTCATAGAAGCCCTTTGGGCACGAGGCTTTACAAATGTAGACGTGATTGGCAAGTTTTCTAACGCAGCAGACTTCAAAGAAGCACTCGTTGGCTCAGTTGCCTACGATTATGCCGGTATCATCTGGGGAAAGCCTGATGTATCCGTACCCGAGTCACCACCTAGATCGGTTGGATTCAAACCCATCAATCCAGACGGCTCGTTAATCAATTGCATCCCACCCGCTCACCTATCTCCACTAGGTCCCATTGCTTACTTGCATGATTTGTTGCAGGTATCTTCAGAATCTACCTGCAAAAACCCGCTACCTAAAGATGTCAATCAAAATCAAATCTTAGCTGTTATTCTGGCAGACCACCGGAAATCATGGGATACCCTATTGGCAAGCAAAGCCAATCTAGAAGTGCCACTGCCCTTGATTGATATCGTGAATGAATCGCTGGAGTACATGGTTGCCCATGATGCGACCTATGGCGTAATTTATAACACAGCAAGTGACATGGTAGGCGGTCATGAATTAACTTCAACAACCACTCCCACAGGTGCCTTCCAACATGACCCAGAGAAACTATTCGAGGCATTACCCGAACACTCCACCCCTATCGTACCCACTGATGAACAAACTGCTTACGACAAATTAAAGAACGATTTCTCCTCCTGCTTGCTCCCCTATTCGCAGCCGTTAGATGTCTCGCGCACTTATCTAGAACAGTTAGGCACAAGTCGCTTTGCTACCATGCGCCGCTTCCGCGAAAAGATTACCGAATTTGTCCTAGACCCCAACAATGAAACTGCTGAATTTCAGAGCCATTTGTGGCGCTATCCGGTTCGGATCGAAACTGCGATCGAGTACCTCAAGATTACGCCAGAAGAATACACAGTACTATTCCAAGACAACATTACGATCGCCCCGCTAAGAGGGCGCGGAAGTCGGGCTGCTGCAGGAAAGATTCAGTTGTACACAGTATACGGTTTTGCTTCGCACGGCTCCACAGACAAAACATTGTGGACTAATGTTGTCGTGCACGTATCTGAGTTTTTAGAACGAACTTGTTTAACTTATTGCGAATTCATTGAATTAGGGAAATCTGAGTTTGTCAAATTCGGTTTAAAAAATAACCCACAAGGATTTCCCGATTGTGAACCGTGCTGTTTAGATAAGTATATCATTGACTTTCCAGACCCTAAAGACACTGAAGAAGCTCTCAAACGGCTGGCAATTTTTATCCGCCTATGGCGCAAATTACAGGCAGTGCCGAACGCCGGATATACATTTACAGAACTAACCGACATCTGTAACGTGCTTGAACTGTTTGATGCTGCAAACAACGTCAACCCAGATTTTATCCGGCAGTTGGTCGCTTTTCAGATGTTCCGGGATGATTTCCAACTGAGGCTTACTGATGGTACGCCGCCTGTTGCAAATGCGACTGGTGCTGAGCGTCTCCACTTACTAGCATTTTGGGTTTCAGGGGCAACGAAGTGGAACTGGGCAATAGAACATTTGCTTTACCAAATCCAACAATATTCTATTCATACTTATCATTGTCGTTGCCGGGAACCAGAGTTTATCAAATTGCTGATGGACAACCTGAATTCGCTGTCAGCATTAGCAGGTTTTGACCCCAACAACCCTACTGATACCTGGCACGCCCTCCCAACCCACACGCTTCGTTTTGGCGAAATCTTGGCAAAAATCTATGCCTCCGAATTTGGTGTTGGTGAATTGCTGTTCCTGTTTACTAATGATGAACATTTGCAAGGCGATGACCCCTTCCCCTTGCAACCCGCTAACGAAGCCAAAGATTCCCCTCTAAGCTTGCCAGATGATGATGAACAGAATTCGCTGTGGATGTTGCGTCAAAAACTGATGGCGGTTGTAGTGAGAACTGAATCTGCCCAACAGTGGACTTGGACGCGCATGGAAACCACTCTGCGAGACGAGTTTGGCTTTTCACCACTACCCGGTAGCAATCATTGGCTTTCACTGGGGCAACATTTCTTCCCATCGGTATTGATAGATAGCGGTATTGCAGTCAGCACTGCACAGCGACAATACCGAGTCTCCCTGCCACAGCCAACTCCTATTTTGATGTGGAATACACCCCCCGCTGGTCCTTTCCAATATGATTTGACGGCAGAGGAATTGCGGACACAAATTCCCCTCACTGATGAAGCCGTGTTAGCTAAAATCAGCCGTATTCGGCAACTGACAATAGACGAACAAAATGCTGTGCGCGATCTCTACTTTTTACCGCGTGTAGATATAGCACATTTTGCTTTTATCTTTAATAACTTTGGTGAAGCAGAAGAACAACTGATTCAGGAACCAAATGAAGCTAAACGCTGGGCATGGTTCCAGCAAGAGTTCGATCGCTTTTACCAGCGCTGTCAGATTATCGCCGAACATTTGGCCGCTCATACAGTGGATGCCACCAGTAGTCCCAATCCAGAGGGTACAGATATCGCAAAACTGTTACTAAAAAACCTCTGGGCTGACGAGAATTTGGCAACCGCGCCTTGGGAAAATGACAACGGTGAAACGCCTGCCGTTACTTGGCAACCGCAACCCAATGGCGGGGCATTTGCTGCGCTGTTAGGGCTAACCGGAACGGGAATGTTGGCGGAATACTTCGATTCTTCTCAAACCTTACGCTGGCGCGAATTACGCGGCGGTGTGGATGCTTTCGGCATGGAAGAAAACGCCTGGAATGCGCCGATTCCAACTATCCTGCCGTCAATGAGCTCCACCTTCTCACCAGAGCAAATACGCTTTGCGGCTATTCGTAATGGTTTTGCTATGGCAAATACCAGCGGTGCAGCGTTAGGCGGGGCGGAACCATTCACCCTTCACTGGAAGGGGTTGTTGCTGATTGAACACGAAGGTCAATATGGGTTTAGTGCCGGGGCGCCCTCTTTGGTGGGTGAAGTAGCTGATTTTGAGAAAGTCGATCGATCGCATCGTTGGCGTGTGACATTAAAGCGGGGTCAAAAAACCTGGGTGTTGCTCGCCCATGATTGGCCTAGCGAAGAAGCACCAGCCAATTGCTCAAAACCCATTGCATTGAAAAAGGGCTTTTACGAGCTAAAGATTGAACTGGAACGCAAACCTTTGTTCTTCGATGGTCCGGAAGATGTTTGTCCGCAAACTACGGGTTTTCAGCTTAAGTACAACGGTCCGGATGCTGGCATGGACTGGTTGGCGATACCGTATGACCAAAATTTTGGGTACAAGCCCCGTCATTTTATGACGGCTTTCTCTTGACACATTCTGGAATACTATGTTAAGA
>NZ_JAUBTO010000086.1:0-35275 GCF_036702495.1 Microcoleus sp. C2D2
GTCCAAAAAGGACGGGCGGGACGCCCATCCCACAAACTTGTGGAAGTTATTTAATTCTCATTCCTTAGTTGCCTATTGGCGAGTTTAAAAAAGGGTAAATTCAGGTATCTCAAAGCAGGGTTGTTGATCGATCAGACCTTTATTAAACTTGTCAGGAAATTCAGCAAGTCGCGCTGTTCTTTGTACAGTCAACTTAAAGCCTGAAACAAAATTACTTTAGAGCGGGTTTTCACTTCCTACTCCAGCAAATTCTACTTTCTTAGTAGTTCTACCGCCCGCTTTATAGTGACCGATAACTTCTTCCAAAGTCTTGATACTACGGTCGCACTAATTCATAAAGGAATCTCGATCGCAAATTCCGTACCTTCTCCTACGGCGGAACGGCAGCTCAAGGCTCCGGCGTGTTTTTCCGCGACAATTCGGTAACTGATGGCTAACCCCAAACCAGTGCCTTTTCCGATCGGTTTTGTCGTGAAAAACGGGTCAAACAATCGGCTCCGCACCTCTTCTGTCATGCCGATCGCATTATCGGCAATGCGGATACAAATACTATTTTCGTTCAGGGCTTCTGTGCGAATGCTAATAGTTGGTTTCCAGTCGCCGCCGCCCGATAGCCTTTTTTGGTTGCAAGCATCTTCCAAGGCGTCAATACTGTTGCTAAGCAGATTCATAAATACCTGATTTAGCTGACCTGCATAACATTCAATTAAGGGCAGTTTACCGTAATCTTTGATTACTTGGATTTCGGGATAGTCGGCTCTGGCTCTCAGTTTGTTGTGCAAAATTAGGAGCGTGTTGTCTATGCCTTCGTGAATGTTTTCCGGCTTTTTTACCGAGTCGTCTAAACGCGAGAAATTTCGCAAGCTCAGAACTATTTCGCGAATGCGATCTGCTCCCATTTTCATCGAAGAGAAGATTTTTAGCAAATCTTCTCTCAGAAATTCTAAATCGATATTTTCAATACATTCTTGAAGTTCTACCGTTGGCTGAGGATAGTATTTTTGGTAAAGTTCCACAAGCTGCAACAAGTCCCTGACATATTGGCTGGCGTAGGAAATATTTCCGTAGATAAAACTGACAGGGTTGTTGATTTCGTGAGCTACTCCAGCTAGCATTTGACCGAGACTTGACATTTTTTCGGTATGAATTAGGTGAGCTTGAGTTTCTCGGAGTTCTTTAAGAGCGTTTTCTAGCTGCTGAGCTCTATTGTTGGCGATCGCCTCGGAGAGCCGCAAAGCATCCTCTGCTGCTTTGCGCTCTGTTATGTCAAAAATGGCGCCGTTGAGCGATAAAACTTCACCTGCTGCGTTGAAAATGGCTTGACCTTTCTCTGCAACCCACCGCACATTTCCGTCGCAGTGAATCAGGCGATATTCGATCGTGTAAGGTTGTTTTGTCTTAATAGCCCGATCGATAATTTTCTGGCTCGCCGAGGCGTCATCGGGATGAACTAGACTAGGAAAAGCCTGCACCGGTTTAACCATAAAGTTAGCTGCGGGATAGCCGGAAATAGCTTCTATGCCGCTGCTGATAAAAGTTACGTTCGATCGCCCAGCAGCACTGCAACGGTAAACTGCACCGGGAATGCTAGAAACTAATGACCTAAATTCTTCTTCTCTTTCTCGCAAAGCTGCCTCAATCCGCTTGCGCTCGCTAATGTCACGAGCAAACGCGCACTGATATTCTTTGCCGTTAAATTCCAAATAGTCGATCGTAATTTCTACCGGAAAAATTCGACCGTTCTTAGTGACGTGGTGAACTTCAATATTAACCGAACCGCACCGTTTTAAGACTTTCCAGTGCAAACTCCAAGCAGTTTCGGGAAAATCTGGATTGATGTCGTGCACGGTCATCGAGAGCAATTCTGCAGCAGAATATCCCAATGAAGAGCAAGCAGCGTCGTTGACGTACAAAAATTTACCGTCCGACCCGATCCAGAATACCGCATCTGCCGATCGGTCGATCGCAAATTGAGTCAGTTGCAACTGTTCCTCAACCCGGTGGCGGTCGGCAATTTCTCTTTCTAACTGTTCGTTAAGCGAACAGAGAGCTAAAGCGCGATCGACAACAGTATCTGAAGGGTAAAGATCGATCGATTGTTTTGCCAATTCTCCTGTCTGGATATCATGCTCGTGCTGATTTTCTTCTACCTGTTTTAACGACTGTTGTTGAAAATTTTCTTTTTGCTTTAAACCAGACTCGGCAAGTGCTTTGGGTATGAGGGCGAGGGCGACTGCGGCTAAAAGCCAAGAAATCAAAGCACTTGCAGCTTTGAGAGTTACCGACAGCCAATATATGGAATGCCAAAGCGTCCAAACTTCCGTCAATTTAGCAGCGCTCCAGGCAAAAAAAACAACTGCCAACAGCCGGAAAATCTTGCTGTGAGAACCTTGGCGGGTAAAATAAACTAAACATAGCGCGATCGAGCAATAAGCCAGTGCCGTCAGCGAGTCAAAAACAGCGTACAGCCGCAACTCCGGTAGTGCGTTGCAGCAGAGTGCGGAAGATACAGCAAGTTTTGAAAAAAAAATTGTTAATTGTTCTTGCATAAAGTTCAAGAAAAAAAGTTATCTGTACCAATGCAAACCCGCTCAAATATAATTATTTGATTTCTGCTAGTGAAATATTTACATAATTATATACTTTTTTCATTTTTTATGAAACAGCTATTTTTTCAGGGAATGTCAAAACTGTCTGGGTTGGGCCCGGGGAGCAAAGCTTTCGGCAAGTATGAGCGATGGCGATCGTCGCGGCTCGCAAGCCTTACGTTCCTCCCAGTGACGGAATACATAAATTCGCCTACTTAGGGCTTCAGAAACATTTAATTTTTTAATGAGCATTATTAAGTTTTCTTTTAGATTACTTAAGCTGTGAGCGAGGGGTCTTAAACCCCTGGCTCACTGATGGACTAACGGGATTTTAAGGCAGAGAAAATCTCAATTTTTGCGCTGGAAATCGACAATTAAGCAGCGCCCAGCACCCAATGCACCAAAGTCCGAACTCCAAAACCGGTAGCCCCAGGGCCATTGTAGCCATTTTCTTTGTCACTCCAAACCGTGCCGGCAATATCTAAATGCGCCCAAGGAGTATCCTTCACAAACTGCTTCAAAAATAGCGCCGCCGTAATCGACCCGCCGGGACGTGGGCCAGTATTTTTCATGTCGGCGTGCAATGCTTTCAAGCCCTCAAAATATTTTTCTTCCATCGGCATTCGCCAAAATTTTTCGCCTGCCAATTCTGAGGCGGCGACTAGGTCGGCGGCGACGCTATCTTGAGGACTCCACAAACCCGCGATATCTTCGCCCAAAGCAATTACGCAGGCACCGGTTAGAGTTGCTAAATCGACAATTGCGTCAACTCCCAATTTCTCAGCAAATACCAAAGCGTCAGCCAGGGTTAAACGCCCTTCGGCGTCAGTATTGTTGACTTCAATTGTTTTGCCGTTGGAAGCTGTAAGGATGTCTCCAGGGCGCATGGCGCGGCCGCTAATCATGTTTTCAGTGACGGCGCTGATAAAGTGAACTTCCACATCTGGTTTGATGTGACCGATCGCCTTTGCCGCTCCGAAAGTAGCCGCAGCGCCGCCCATATCTACTTTCATCATTTCAATGCCGCTGCCAGCTCCTTTGATGTTCAAACCGCCAGAATCAAAGGTCAATCCTTTGCCCACAATTGCTATTTTGCGGCGCGGTGTGCCTTCGGGTTTGTAAGTGAGGTGGATGAATTTCGGCGGCAAATCGGATGCTTTGGCAACGCCGAGAAAGGCTCCCATGCCGAGTTTTTCGCATTCTTCCTGCTCCAATATTTCTAATTCTAAACCGCATTCGGCAGCCAGACTTTGAGCAGTTTCGGCCATGGTAATCGGGGTAACAAAATTAGCCGGCGCTGCTACTAATTCCCGTGCTAAAATGACTCCGGCAGTGATTTGGCGGGCGCGGGCGATCGCACTTTCGGTACCGGCCAAACCGAGCAAATGAATTTGTTCGAGTTGGGGGCTTTTATCTTCATGTTCCGATTTGAAACGGTTGTCTTGATTCAAGGAGAGTTCTACACCTTCGGCGATGGCGCTTGCTGTAGAATCCGGCGCGTTTTTCCACACCGGAAAGCTAATTCCGAGGGTTTTGCATTTCTCCTTTTTGGCTAACTTGGCGCAAACACCCGCAGCTTGCCGCACGGTGTCTAATTTTAAGTCCTCTGTTTTGCCCAAACCGACGATCGCAATTTTGCGAATGGGATTATTGCCGCCGACCCGGGTGATGGCGCTCGTGCCTGCTTTACCCTTAAAATCTACTTCCAGTAGCAGCTCTTTCAAAGTGCCTGCAAGCTTTTCATCTAATTGTGCCAGCTCCTGCGTCAGTTCGAGGGCGTCCTCAAACAGACCAATTGCCAGGGCGTCTCCCGTCCAAGCAGAGGGGGGCGTATCGGTGACTAGAAATTCCATGTTTTGATTTACACTTTAGATTTTAGATTTTTGATTGTACTTTGTAGTGGGTGGTTTGTGGTTTTTCCTTTGTGCGGGTAAATAGATCGCTCGCACAAATTCTCCGTTCCGCATCGAAATAAATTCTGCTACTATATCAGCCAAGTCCGCCGGAGATCGGATCTCGCACCAATCTCAATAATCTGTTTTAGGCGGGCGCCCAAAGGGCCGGGCCCCACTCTTAACATTTATTTCTCGTTGAACGGGCATCCTGCCTGTGATGGCGTGGAACAGGCATCCTGCCTGTGATGGCTCTCTCTCAAACGATCGGTTCTCTATTGTTATTCTCTTAAATTTTCCCATGCTAAAACGACGCCGGGCCCGATTTGCTGTTTTAATCAGCGTTTCAGTTTGCGTTATGGCGATCGGCTCTTTGGTTGCTGCGATGAAATGGATGGGTTTGGGCTCGTTCCAGAAGGCTCAGCAGCCCCTGGATGCAGCGAATGCCGAATCGTCCGTCAAGATGCTGGTATCGCTGTCACCGAGCGAGCGATCGGCGAAATTAGTTGAACTCGCAGCCAGTCAGTCTGCAAGTACGAACCCGCAGCAGCAAATCTCCCCTCAAAGCCGCGCCCGCTACCTGCTTGCCAGCGATTTAATCCAGCAAGGAAATGCCGCCAAAGCATTAAAGTTATTGGACAAATTAGAGCAAGAATATCCGGTTTTAGCCTCTCACATTGCCCTAAAAAGGGCCCAAGCTTACCAATTGAGCGGCGACAAAGGCAAAACCCAAAAAGCTTGGGAGGAACTGCTAAAAAACTATCCGAGCGACCCGGTAGCAGCGGAAGCTTTATATGTTTTAGGCAAGTCAAAACCGGAATATTGGCAACAGGCAGTTACTGAATTTCCCGCTCATCCCCGCAGCGTAGAAATTGCCCTCCGCAAGTTAAAAGAAAATCCCAATCAGCCGGAGTTGATGCTGCAGGTAGCAAAATACGGTCATTATGTCAAAGATTACGGTACAATTTTGGAACAACTGGTGCAGCAAAACAGCGCCGCTTTGAAACCGGAAGATTGGGAAGAAATTGCCTTCGGCTATTGGGAAAAACAAAATTACGGCAAAGGAGCTATTGCTTACGGGAAAGCTCCCCGCACCCCCAAAAATCTTTACCGCAAAGCTCGCGGTTTGTGGCTCGACGGGAAAATCCCGGAATCGAGAATTGCCTATCAAGAATTAGTGCGGGAGTTTCCCGATTCCGAAGATACTGGTTTGGGTTTAATTCGGCTGTCGCGGCTGACCGAGCCAAAGGATGCGATGGTTTATCTCGATCGAGTTATTAGCAAATTCCCCAATTATGCCGCCGAAGCTTTGTTAGATAAATCGCAACTTCTAGACAAAGCAGGCAGCCGTCAATCCGCCTCAGATACCCGCAAGTTGCTATTGACAAAATACAACAATGCTGATAAAGCAGCCGAACTGCGGTGGACGATCGCCCAGCAGTATGCCCAAGGCGGAGATTTAAAATCAGCTTGGGAGTGGGCGAGAGAATTAACCACCCACAATCCCGACAGCGAACAAGCTCCACAAGCAGCATTTTGGGTGGGGAAATGGGCTCTTCAACTCGGCCGCGAAGAAGACGCCAAGACTGCATTTGACTACACTATTTTACGCTATCCAGAATCATATTTTGCGTGGCGATCGGCTGTACTTCTCGGCTGGCCCGTAGGCGACTTTACCACAGTCCGAGATTTGTCTCCCAATGTAGTGCTGCCCCCTCAGCGCCCCGAACCAACCGCCGGTTCTCCTGCGTTGAAAGAACTCTATCAATTAGGTCAAGATAGAGATGCTTGGACGCTGTGGCAAATAGAATTTATCGACCGCGTAGAACCAAGTATTGCCGAACAGTTTACCGACGGTTTAATGCGAGTTGCAGTCGGAGACAATTTAGACGGTTTGTGGATGGTTGGGAGTTTGCGGCAGCGCGACAAACCAGATGATAGAACCCAATACCTAGCTTTCAGACAGGAGCCGGCTTATTGGCAAGCACTTTATCCTTTTCCTTACTTAGAAACCATTGTCAAATGGTCGCAAGAACGCCAAATAAATCCAGTATTAGTAACAGCCTTGATCCGGCAAGAATCGCGGTTTATGCCCGCCATAAAATCATCAGTGGGCGCTACCGGTTTAATGCAAGTAATGCCGGAGACAGCAGCTTGGGTTGCTGAGAAAATTAACTTCAAAAAGTATTCATTGGAGAATGTGGACGACAACGTTAAACTCGGTACGTGGTACTTGGGTCAGACTCACGACGAGTACAAGAATAACTCGATGTTAGCTGTGGCGAGTTACAATGCCGGACCGAATGCAGTAGCAGATTGGTTGAAGAGGTTTAATTTTAGTGACCCGGATGCTTTTGCGGAAAAGATTCCGTTTCCTGAAACGAAAGGATACGTGAAATCGGTGTTTGAGAATTACTGGAATTATTTGCGGATTTACAATCCTGAAGTTAATCAGTTAATGAGCGAGCATTATGCGGCTTCTCAGAAAAAAGCAAAGTGAATTATTCGTGGTGTGGGGGCGGGTTTATCTAAATTGTTGGTAATCGTTATATCTTTTTGGTGGAACCCGCCCCTACAAAATATGGTTTCGTAGGGGCGGGTTCCACCCACCATAATCGCCCCAAACAAACAATCTCAAAAACCCGCCCCCACCCAACAAACAATCATCAGTAATTGACCGGAGATGATATCAGCGGCATCCCAAGGAATCGCGAGTAGAAATCCCTGTTTGGGAATTAATACCGCTGGCTTTTGTGCACAATTCTTTAACTTGTGCGCCATCCATAATTGCGTCGCTAAAGTCAGCGCCTGTGATATCAGCTCCCTCAAAAGTAGAACGCAGCAAAATTGTTTCTGCTAAAATTGCATCGCTTAAATCGGCCTTAGTAAATTTAACTTGATCTATCATTGCATTAGTTAAGTTTGCTCCGTGCAAATTCGCCTGAGTCATCACCGAAGCGCTCATAATTGCTCCCCGCAAATCGGCATTAGAAAAATTAGTCAAGTCCATATTAGCGTTAGAAAACTCAGCAGCCCGCAGCATTTGACCAGAAAAATCGCGTCTTGTCAGTTCGGCGTTGCTAAAGGACAACGGCGGAGCGTAATATTTAGATTGGGCTAGCGCGGGTCGCGGGAGGATGAAGATAGTTAGCGCCAAGAGGAATGCTGCTAGTTGCCGGAGTTTCATAAGTCTGATGTTCTCGCAAGGTGGATATTTGGTAGTGTATCCCGAACTTTGGTCGATCGACTAAACAGTTAAAATCTTAATTAATAGTGATGGAGATCCAAAAAACGATATGCTAAGTTTTTTCTTAACTTGGATAGTAGCAGCGGTTTCCCTGGTCATTACAGCTTACATTGTACCAGGTATTACGGTGGCTAGCTTTCCGGCGGCGATGGTGGCTGCTGTTTTTATCGGATTGGTGAACGCGGTTGTCAGACCGATTATTACATTGCTGACGCTGCCTTTGAGCATTCTTACTTTAGGTTTGTTTTTATTCGTTGTGAATGCAATTTCGCTTTCCCTGGCTTCCTGGTTGGCGGGTGCGTTCAGTATCGGCTTTACGGTTAGCGGTTTTTGGCCGGCTTTGTTTGGTTCCATTGTTTTGTCATTCGTTTCTGGGTTGATTGCTCGATTTGTGAATGCCAATACTTTGTCTCAGTAATACATTATCCCAGATACTCCAGATAGTCGATCGGGGAAACTGCAACGGCTACTGTTACAGAAGAACCCCCCCTAACCCCCCCTTGTAAAGGGGGGGGATTTTGACTGCGAAATATTTTTTTAGGAACTAAAAGCCTTTCACGGGCGGGCATCCTGCCCGCCCCACAAGCAGATTCACTCTTCGCTTCACAGGCATCTTGCCTGTTCTTGAGAATGGTACCAGATATCAGTTCAATCGCACAAAGTGCGGCCGCTTCTGCTACGCTGGGCGTCCCGACTTGTTTTGCTGCGACATTTGAAGGATTGGGGACTTCTACGGAACTTAAAATGTCCGCAGCAAAGGTTTTTAACGGCCAATTTCGCTCTTGACAAAGTTCCAGCAAGCCGACTTCACCTGCTTTAGTGTCTATTGTAGCAATACCTGCGATCGCACTTTCCGCTAAATGATTAGCGCGACATACATTTTGAATCGCAGTTTCGATTAATTCTCGCGCTGTGTAGCGTTCGCAACCTATCCCTATCCACAACACTCTCGGATGCCACTGAACCTTTGGCAAAGCAGATTCCGGCGAAAATCTTCTCTGCGTGAAACTAATCCAAATTCGGGCTTTGATAGTTGATAGATTTTCCCCCTCCCAAGACAATGAATGTTTTTCTGGCAGACTGTTTCGCCACAAAGTAGAACCAACTTCTTGAATAACTTCTACAGTTTCTCCTCTAGCAAGAGCTGCCGCTACTCCAGTCCAGTCCCCTTGGCCGCGCCTCCAACCGCCAGGAATATCTAGCATATCTAACGTAAATTCATCGCTCATTATTCAGTTATCTATTCTGTACTTTCACTGCGACCGCAATCTTTAAAAAAATTAACACTTTTTTTTGGTATAATTTTGGTATTATTGTAGCATAAACTACAAAAAATCCCACATTTAAGATGGTAGAACTGAATCAGTTACTGTTAGATTTTGAAAGAAACCTCAAATCGGAAGGAGTGAAAAAAGAATGGAAAGAGCGCCGGGAAAGTTGGGTTAGCGATGTGGCAGCATCCGTTAACCTGACATATTTAGCCGAATTGCTAGTTGAATTGGAATCAAACTTGCAGGGGAAATCGGTGGATATTCAGTGGACAGGGCGCCGGGAAAGTTGGGTAGAAGAATGTCTGGGAGCATCGATTGTTCAAGAAGTATCAAGTTTATTGCGGGAACTCGAAACCAATACAAATTCGGAAGCTATGGCTGATGAATGGCAGCAGAATCGCGAGAAGTGGGTACAGCAAATGCACGAGTACCAAGAGTAATAATTTACTCAATCAAAATCAACTTTCATGGTGAATGATGTCCCTCCAGTACGGTTGATTGTCTCGCTTCCCTCAATTACTTTAAAGCCCGATCGCTCGTACAAGCTCAGGGCCCGATTTGAGCTTCTGACACTCAGGGATACCGATCGATAAGAGACTTTTGCGGATGACAACAAACGAGCCAGCAACTGCGTTCCTACACCCTGATTTCTATATTCTGGAAGAACGGCGAGAGCCAATTCCGGGGTAGTACCGTCAACCCAGCCAAACCCCTTGTCATCCTCTGTAAACAAACGCAGCCAGGCGGCTCCTAGTGGCTGGCTGCCGTTCAATTCGATTGCTGCGAAGCCCAGATCGTTTGCACGTCCCCAATTCTGGACATATTTCGCAATTAAAGGATGATTCACAACAGCTTGCACCGTTGATTCACCTTCTGCTGCCATGTGCGCCGCTTCATACAGCATTTGCCACAAAAAAGGCTCGTCTTCCTGCGTTAGCGGCCGAATAGAATAGTCCAAAATTTTGCCCATAATAACTTTTCCCTGTTGCCCTAATTATTCATCTTTTTGCCAAACCCCATTCACAAAAATATTCGCGAGTCCTTCAGCCATTTCCTGCATTTGCTGCACAGAGGCATTCGGCTCCATAATCGTATTTTGACTGAAGCCCGCGATGGGAAACATTCCCACAAATACCTCAGCGACAATCTTCGGATTCATCTTTCGATAAACTCCTTTTTCCATCGCCGTTTCAAAAAAAGCCTCAGCCACATCGCTCATTATAAAGAACCAACAGTCTTAATCAATAAAAATTGTATAATTATAGCACCAACTGCAAACAAGACAAAATTTAATATGGTAGAACTAAACCAATTACTGTTAGAGTTTGAAGCCCACCTAAACGGGGACGCAGTGACGGAAGAATGGAAAGAACCTCGCGACAGTTGGATGAGCGAGGTGTCAGCAGCAATTGACGAAAAACAGCTAGCAAAATTGCTAGTTGAATTAGAAGCAAATTTTCAGCAGCAAGCGGTACAAACTTACTGGAAAATGCTCCGGCAAAGTTGGGTGGAAGAATGTCACACAGCATCGACGCTTGAAGAAGTATCAAGTCTATTGCTGGAACTTGAAAGCAATACAACTTGGGAAGTAATGACGGATGAATGGCCGCAAAATCGTGAGAAGTGGGTGCAAAAAATGTACCAGTTTATAGAGTAATTGGTGATTGGTGATTGTGATTGTGATTGGTTAGTGGTTATTGGTTATTATAACCACTAACCAATAACGAACAAATAACCACCCACAAATGACTGATGACCAATAACTAATGACTACTGACTAATTATTCATCCTTGACTAAAACCCCATTCAGAAAAATATCCGCGAGTCCTTCAGCCATTTCCTGCATTTGGTTCACAGAGGCATTCGGCTCCATAATCGTATTTTGACTGAAGCCTGCGACTGCAAACATTCCCAAAAATACCTGAGCGACAATCTTCGGATTCATCTTCCGATAAACTCCTTTTTCCATCGCCGTTTCAAAAAAAGCCTCAGCCACATCGCTCATTTTTCCGATGACTTCCAACTGAATTCTGTCGCGCAAATCCGGATGAAATTGCGCCTCCAAAAAACACACCCGCATCATGTCGCTATTCTCGCGGATATTCAGCATCCGCCGCCGCATCACCTGAGCCACTGCTTTGTAACTGCCCATCTCGCTTAATTCTGTCAGCAAATCCGTCAGCAACTCCACCCATCCTTCCGTGGCCACCTCAATCAAAATCGCTTTTTTATTATCAAAATGCCGAAATATCGTACCCTCGGCCACCCCCGCCGCCGCTGCTAAATCGCGAGTTGTCGTGCCGTCGTATCCGCTGCGGGCAAACAACCGCTGAGCGGCTTGTAAAATCCGCTTCTTGGTTTCTGTTTCAGAAGGAGGAGACTGATTAAAAATTCGCATGGCTTTGGAATCGGTAATTTCCGACTTGGAACTACGGGTTCGGGACTGAAGGGCTAAATAATGTTAAGTTTTAAGTTGTGCGCGGCTTTGATCCAAAACTTAAAACTCCTCGCCGGGCTCCAGACCCTTTTTGAGATTTGCTGTATCAGCGTAACATCTGCGGCGCAACAGATCGCTTATGCATCTAAAAATCTTTATCCTTAGAAAAGAATCTCTGGCCGCCGAACACAAACATTTTTTGGGAGCATCTCAATGAAAGCAGCCAAGCTAGAAATAGGAGTTAGGAGCCAGGAGCCAGAAGCCAGGAGCCAGGAGGAAAGAGGAAGAAGGAAGGAGCCAGAAGAAGTGTTTTTACAAATATGAGATGCTCCCCATTTTTTTGTTTGACAATCCAAAATCTCAAATCTAAAATCTAAAATCGAATGACCCCGCAGTTCCAAAAACCCCGTGAAGCGAAGCTATCCCCTAGGGAATGGCCCGCGAGCAAAACTCGATTCATTGCCTCCCTGCTGGCCGCTGTACTGCTGTGGTGGGTAATTTCCCCCGAAATCGCCCTCGCCCGTTCCAACCCCGCTAGCGGCTCCCAAGCAGTCTCTGTTCAACCGTCGCTCGATCGAGTAATCAGCCAAGTCACCGAATTTAAGCTCGACAACGGCATGACATTCATCGTGCTCGAAAGGCCCAGAGCGCCCGTAGCATCGTTTCTGATTCACGCCGATGTCGGCGGCGCAAACGAACCCGACGGCCAAACAGGTGTCGCTCACTATCTCGAACATTTAGCCTTTAAAGGCACGCCAAAAATCGGCACTACCGACTACAAAGCCGAAAAGCCGCTGCTAGAAAAACAAGACCAGCTCTTCGAGCAAATGCAAGCAGCGAAGGCCAGCGGCAAAACTGAAGAAGCCGCCAAATTAAAAGCAGAATTTGACAAAGTTGAAGCCGAAGCTTCGCAATTTGTCAAGCGCAACGAACTCGGCAAAATAGTCGAACAAGCAGGCGGAGTCGGACTAAATGCGGCTACTTCCACCGACGCCACAATGTATTTTTACAGCCTCCCAGCTAACAAGTTAGAAATGTGGATGTCGCTGGAATCCGAGCGATTTCTAGAACCAGTATTTCGGGAATTTTACAAGGAAAAACAGGTAATTTTAGAAGAGCGCAGGCTGCGAACCGAGAATTCTCCGATCGGACAAATGGTTGAGGTTTTTGCCGACAAAGCTTTCTCTGCTCATCCCTACCGCCGCCCCGTAATTGGCTACACTGAAGACATTAAAAACCTCAGCCGCAGCCAGGTGCAGAAGTTTTTCGAGACTCACTACGTCCCCAGCAAGCTGACTGTTGCGGTGGTAGGAGACGTGAAAGCTTCGGAGGTGAAGCGACTGGCTCAAATTTATTTCGGCCGTTACAAGGCGAAACCAGCGCCTCCAGAATTGCAGATTGTCGAACCTCCCCAAACGCAAACTAAGGAAGTGACGCTGAAATTAAACACTCAGCCTTGGTATTTGGAAGGATACCACCGGCCGGCGATGAATCATCCCGACAATGCGATTTATGAAATGATTGGTTCTTTGCTCAGCGATGGTCGCACTTCTCGGCTTTACAAATCTTTGGTAGAACAGCAGCAATTGGCGCTGGCTGCTCAAGGTTTCAGCGGTTATCCGGGTGATAAGTATCCGAATTTGATGTTATTTTACGCTCAAACTGCTCCGGGCCGCACGGTTGATGAAGTGGCCTCCGGTTTGAGCAAGGAAATTGAGCGCCTGAAAACTGAGCCGGTTTCTGCTTTGGAATTGGAGCGGGTGAAAACTCAGGCGAGAGCCGATTTGTTGCGATCGCTCAATTCTAATATGGGCATGGCATTTTCGCTGCTGGACTATCAAGTGAAAACTGGTTCGTGGCGAAATTTGTTCAAGGAATTGGATGCGATCGCGGCTGTTGCTCCCGCTGACATTCAGCGTGTCGCTCAGGCTACTTTCCGCCCGGAAAATCGCACGATTGGTAAGCTTTTGCCACTGTAAGAAGAAGGTTCGGCAACGGATTCTGTAACGGATGTAACGGATGTCAGGAATAAGGAAGAGGGAATAAGGAAGTTCGGCAACGGATTCTGTAACGGATGTAACGGATGTAACGGATGTAACGGATGTAACGGATGTCAGGAAGAGGCAAGAAGGAAGAGGGAAGAAACACTCGTTTCCAGGCTCTGCCTGGGAACGCATATCGGCGAGGCTCTGCCTCGAATTGTTAAATTAGGCAACATTGGAGAAAGAATGAAAAGGACTAAATTGAGACTGAAAAAAGTAAAGTTATTTCTGCTGTCGCTTTGCTTTTTTACTGTTTCACTTGGCACGTTTAATTTGTTACCTTCCTTAGCGGCTGCACCGAAACACTACGACGAATTAACATTCCCGGCGGTGCCAGAAATTAAACTGCCTAAATACACTCGCTTCGAGCTGAAAAATGGCATCCGGGTGTATCTTATGGAAGACCGGGAACTGCCGTTAGTGGGGGGAACGGCGCTATTTCGCACGGGCGATCGCTTTGAACCTGCCGATAAAATCGGACTGGGAGGTTTGACGGGAGAAGTGATGCGAAGTGGCGGTACTAGCCGGCATACGGCTGATGAACTAAATCAGTTGCTAGAACAGCGAGCAGCTTCGGTAGAAACTGGGATTGATGTTAGTTCGGGCAGCGCTAATTTTAGTGCTTTAGCTGAAGATTTGGAACCCGTATTTGACTTATTTGCGGAAGTGATTCGGGAGCCAATATTTGCTAAGGAAAAGTTGGATTTAGCGAAAAACCAAACTCAAGGTGCGATCGCCCGCCGCAATGACGATCCTAACGATATTACCGCCCGCGAGTTTCAAAAGTTAATTTACGGCGATCGCAGTCCTTACGCGCGCACGATAGAATACAAAACTCTCGCGAATATTTCCCGCGACGATGTGGTGAGTTTCTACCAGAAATATTTCCACCCCAAGAATATGATTTTGGGTATTTCTGGCGACTTTGATACAGCTAAAATGCGATCGCTCGTCGAGCAAAAATTCGGCAACTGGGAACCGAGTCAGAGTGCAGAAGTGCCTGCGCTACCAACGGTATCGCCGGCAAAGGGCGGCGGGATATTTTTGGTAAATCAGCCGCAATTAAGTCAAAGTTACGTGCAAATGGGACATTTGGGCGGAATGCTCAGCAGTCCAGATTACGGTGCTTTGGACGTAATGAACGGGGTTTTGAACGGTTTCGGCGGCCGTTTGTTCAATAACGTGCGATCGCGCCAAGGTTTAGCCTACACAGTATACGCGGCTTGGAGTCCGAGATTTGACTATCCGGGGGTGTTTGTGGCTGGAGGCCAAACGCGATCGGACGCCACAGTACCGTTTATCCAGGCAATTCGCGCCGAGATCGATCGTATCCGCACCGAACCAATTACCCCGGAAGAATTAGCTTTTGCTAAAGATTCCACCCTGAATTCTTTCATTTTCAAATTTGAAAATCCCAGTCAAACATTGTCGCGATTAATGCGCTACGAATACTACGGTTATCCCGAAGATTTCATTTTTCGCTACCGCCGCAGCATCGAAGCAGCAACTGTTGCCGACGTGCAGCGCGTAGCTAAGACTTACTTGAAACCGGAAAATCTGGTAACATTAGTAGTGGGAAATACGGCGGCAATTGAACCGCCGTTATCGAGTTTGGGAAGTTCGGTCAAAGTGCAATCTGTTGATATCACAATTCCCTCGGCAACTTAAATTTATTACTCGTTACCAGGCAGAGCCTGGTAACGCATATCCGGAGGCTCTGCCTCCTTTTTGGGAAGTATTTTGTAGGGTGCGTCGCTGCCGAAACTTCGCTCGAATTTGGGGATTTGCAACGGCGACGCACCTGAATATTGTGTGGTGCGTCGCTGTGAGATTGTCGATCAAATTTGTAGATTTTTGATAGCGACGCACCCTACGGCTACCGCAAAATACAACCCGGAGAAACGAGGTTAGTTTCGGAGTGGTCGGGAAGTCGGATGGCAGTAAGCTTGTTGAATCCTTGCGATTGACGCTCCATGTATTGTTTATCAATTCCCCAGCCGCTTATCCATCACCTGAACAAGAACCATACAGTTATTCAGTAATCTACACATCACAAGTAAGGTAAACCGTACACCCTACTTTTTTATAGTCAATATAATTTATGAGTTTGCTTATTCAGCACAAAAGGAAAGGAAAAAATGCAAAACATTGAACATCAAGTCGGTGAATTAGTCGTCACTCAGCGTAAAATTGATGGCTATATTAGTGCGAATAAATTAACAAAAGCATACCAGAAGCAAACAGGTAAATATCGAAACCCTAACCAGTGGTTTGAGAAGGATAGAATTAATGAATTTTTAGAGCTTTTATCTTCTAAAACAGGACTGGAAGTTTATGAACTAGTGCAAAAAAAAGGAGAGGGTAAAAACAGCGAAATCTGGATTCATCCTAAGCTTGCTGTTTCCTTTGCCACGTGGCTATCTCCCGAATTTGAAATGATGGTGTCTGAATGGGTAGAACAATGGCTTTTTGCAGGTCAAGCGCCGGCAACTCAAGAGCCTGTTGCTTTACATCCTTATCAGCGTGTTTGGTACGAACGCTTAAGGCTGTTTGAGCAAAATACAACGCTACCTCCAGGTAAATGGTGTATTTTTGAGGAAATCGGTAAATTAATGAGGAAATTAGAAGCGAAAAATATACTCTTACATGATAGATCAACTATTGATATTTCAGTAGGGAGAGCCTGGTGTTTCTGGTTGAGAGAAAACCAATTTGACACCGAATTCGAGCAATATACCCACCATTATCCAGATCAAAGAGGTGAACAATTAGCTAATGTTTATCCCTATGATTTACTGGGAAAATTTCATCAATGGCTAGAAGACACTTACATACCTGAAAAATTTCCTGAATATGTCAGAAAATTTGTAAATCCAGAAGAGTGTAAGTTAATTTCAGAAGCTCTTGGCTGTGAAATTAAACCAGTCAACAAAAGGCTGACAAGCAATAATGATTCTAGGAAGAATGAGTGAACGATAAGGAGCTTTGCTCAGACATGATGCTGCTGCAAAAGAGTTAACCGTTACATTAAGTATGCCAAACTCTCAAGCGTCGGGTTGAGTATACACGCCTGCATGAAGATAGAGGGACACGGGCAAGCCAAAATCCTGACCCAAGAGGAAATCGAACTGTTATTTTACTCGTTACCAGGCTCTGGCCTGGTAACGCAGATCCGGAGGCTATGCCTCCATTTTCCGAAGCGAGGCAGTGAGATTGTGGATCTTCTTTATGAATTTTTGATGGCGACGCACCCTACGGCGAACTGTATTTTGTAGGGTGCGTCGCTGCTAAAACTTCGATATTCTTTGTGAATGTGGGATGGCGACGCACCTGACTATTGTGTAGTGCCTCGCTGGGAGATTGTTGCTCTTTATTTGTAAATTTTCGATGCCGACGCACCCTACGGCTAACTAACGAACATCCCGCCCGTTCACGCCAGCCGATCGGGATCGACACCCAACTCGCGCAACTTTGCCGCCAATACATCCGCCCGCTGGCGTTCCTGTTCTGCCCGCTGGCGTTCCTGTTGAGCCAGCAGCCGTTCATGTTGGGCCTGTTCCGAACTCCACAGCAGCAAATTTCCCTGCGAATCCCACCAGCGCAGCCAGTTAATAGTTTGGCCCAGCCGTTCCCCCGACCAAATCCCCAGCCACAAATCTAACTCTGGAATCCGCACCCGTCCCTCAGCATCAGCAGCCTGCGTTTCATAGGCTCCATTTTGCAGATACCGCACTTCCAGCTTGGGCTCGTAGGGGTCGTAGGTGACGTAGGTGGGCACTTGCAGAATCTGTTCGTAGAAGTAGAGCTTGCCATAGGGAGGAGTCGATCGCGCCGACAGTTCGGCGTAATCTTCGTTAGACAAAAACTCCATCACCACGGATACCGGCGCACCCTCCAAATTCGGCGTGTAACTGCGGCGAATGGTGCCCTCTGCGACTCGATGCACTTGCGGCGCGTAAAACCAATCCGGTGCTTTGACTACAGTCTGCTTATTTACTGTCGCTACCAGTCCAAAATTGGAACCGATTAGGGCGATCGGCTGAATGCGTCCCGCGGCTCCCAGAGCATCGGTGAGAGCGGCCGCAAGGGGCGGTTGTTGAATATTTTCCACAGGATCGTCGGGTAAAACAAAGTCGGCTGGTAAGGCTTCCCAGGTGACAGTTGGTGTTTTGGAACTCGATGGAATTTGAAGTACCATTAGCTCATACCATTTGAGATTTTATATTTTAGATTACTCCTTACCCGGCTCCAGCCTGGTAACGCCGATCGGGAGGCTCTGCCTCCATTTTACCAAGCGAGGCAGAGCCTCTGGATATAGTTTCCCAGGCTGGAGCCTGGGAACCAATTAAGATGTTTGTAGTGGGGACTTTAGTCCTTCTTGACATCCTCACTGACCTAAAGGCACAGTGATTCCAAGAATCACTTCTTGAACCTTTCTGCTTCGAATGCAACTGCCTCCACCCTCAAGGAGATTTGGTCTTATGCTCGCTCCACAGACTAACCCCGCAAGAGAAAGCGGTTTTATGTGTCGAATACCAACAAAAATCTTTGTTGTTTGATTCTAGGGGTGGACTGCCCATTGCCCTGTCCTCTTTTCCCGGTCTACCGATTTTTCTTCCCCGTTGCAATTGTTGCAAGCTTTGGTGTTAGGGTTTATGTCTCCATCGTCGCGGGTGGGTCATTGACCAATCATATTGTAACACAAAGCCGTCCTAAAAGGACGGGGTTTCTACCCAATTTTTTGATGAATGCGGACTAAAGTCCTCACTACGAACCTCAGCTAAAAATCAATAGTCAAAGGCGCTCTCGGAAACGGAATCACATCTCGAATATTCCCCATTCCCGTCATAAACTGCACTAACCGTTCAAACCCCAAACCAAAGCCAGCGTGAGGCACAGTACCGTAGCGGCGCAAATCCAAATACCACCACAATTCCTCCTTATTCATACCCTGGGCTTCCATGCGCCGCTCCAACACATCCAGCCTTTCTTCCCGCTGCGAACCGCCGATAATTTCCCCAATATTAGGAGCCAAAACATCCATTGCTCGCACCGTTTTCTCGTCATCATTTAAACGCATATAAAATGCTTTAATCCCGACGGGATAATCGCTGACAATAGTCGGCTTTTTAAATAAGTCCTCAGCCAAATAACGCTCGTGTTCCGACTGCAAATCCAAGCCCCAACTTACCGGAAAATCAAACTTTTTGTCGGCTTTTTCCAAAAGTGCGATCGCCTCGGTATAAGTAATCCGCTCGAACTGATTATTAATGATATTTTCAGCAGTAGCCAAAACCGTTTTGTCAATGCGCTCGTTGAAAAACTCCATATCTTCCGGGCAACGATCCAAAACGTATTTAAAAATGTACTTTAAAAACGCCTCAGCCAAATCCATATCTCCCTGCAGATCGCAGAAAGCCATCTCCGGTTCAATCATCCAAAACTCCGCCAAATGTCGGGAAGTATTAGAATTTTCCGCTCGGAAAGTCGGGCCAAAAGTGTAAACATTTCCGAAAGCCAGCGCCATAACTTCCGCTTCCAACTGGCCGCTAACTGTTAAATAGGCGCGCTTTCCAAAAAAGTCTTTAGCATAATCAACCTCTTGCGAATCAGTGCGCGGCACATTCTTTAAATCAAAGTTGGTAACAGCGAACATTTCCCCCGCACCTTCGCAGTCGCTAGCAGCAATAATCGGAGTATGAACCCACAAAAAACCGCGTTCTTGAAAAAATTGGTGTACCGCCGCCGAACAAGCATTGCGGACTCGAAAGACAGCACCGTGGGTATTTGTGCGCGGCCGCAAATGGGCGATTGTCCGCAAGAATTCAAAAGAATGGCGCTTTTTTTGCAGCGGATAAGTTTGCGGGTCTGCATCGCCGTAAACTTGTACTTGTGAAGCTTTCAACTCAATTCGCTGTCCTTTTGCTGGAGACGCTACCAGCACTCCCGACACTTCTAGAGATGCACCTGTATTCAGTTGTTTCAGTACATTTTCAAAATCTGGCAAATCGGAATTTATGACTACTTGCAAGTTAGCCATCGCCGAACCATCGTTGACTTCCACAAAGGCAAATTCTTTCAATTCGCGCTTAGTGCGAACCCAGCCTTGAACGGTTACAGTTTCCTCGGGTTCACCTGCGCGCAAAATTGCTGCTATTCGTTGATTTGTCATAATATCCACTCCTGTTTATTTAATATTTTGCACCATATTTCTCTCTTTTCTCTTCCTCTCGGCCCTCTGTGGAACAGGCGTCCCGCCTGTGAATTTCTGCGGTTCATTAAAAAAAATCATAAATCCTCACATAGTTCAACCTGCATAGGATTTCAAAATCCAACCGATCAAAATGCCAAGCCCCCCAAAGCGAACTGCTTGCCAAAAAGGTTCTATTATGCTTCTCCAAGAAAACAGCTTGCTTTCTAAATTCAACTCGATAGTTTCCAATTCTTTCTCAATTTCCCGCAATTCTTGTTTGAGTTGCGGCAATGGATTTTGGCGCCTGGAGTGGCGGATTTCTTCGCGCCGGTGCCCGAGTTCGAGTTGGCGCTGTCGATCGACCTGAATTTGAGTGTACCGTTCTTTGACTGCCGCGAGCGATCGCTCCACTGCTGCGAGCGCTTCAACAAACTCACTTTCATCATCTCCCGGTGTCTCTCGATTTAAATCTGACGGCTGTTTAGGCATTTCGATCTGCAAACGTGACAATAATTAAAAAAAACCGATTCCCTATTTAGTTGTTATTATGTCAAGTATATTATTGGTTAAATTTAGAAACGGCAGCCAAATCGCTATAATTGCCACCTATGCTGGAAACTTATGCTTGAAACTACACAAACAACGCAAACTGTCAACCTCAACGAGCTTAGCACGGTAGAACTAGCCCAAGCTCTCGCCGCGCGCCTCGCCATCCCCGAAAAAGATTGGCACCGCCTCAAAGCCAACCGTTCCGCGCGCGCCGGAGAGCAAGCCGCGGCCGCTCTGGTTTTTTTGCTCAAAAAACAGCCTGTCGAAGCTCTCCCGCGCTTAAAACAAGCAGCAGGATGGCTGGAGGGATCGATATCTGCTCCTCCCTGTCCCACCCACGGCAAATAATTTTTTTTGAGTTTTGAGTCTGGAGTTTTGACTTGATTAGTCGCTCAAAACGCGCGACAATCGCGCCGCTAGATCGAGCAGCGCGATTGTGAGTTCAAAAGATTTACACTTTTTTAACTCAAAACTCACATTTTGGATTACGATCGGCTATCAATAGCCACATCCTCCAAATCCTCACTCCGAGGTTCAGCCCGGAAACGAAAAAAATTTCCCGGTCTAGCTGAGGTTAAAACTGCTGCTTTCATAGCGGTTCTAGCGCTAGTGAGGCAGCAGGTAGCCACTGGGAAGTTCTTTGCACAGCCGTAACTCTGTACCTTGAGAATTCCACTCTACCCGATCGAATATTTGGTAAAGAATAAACAACCCCCTACCACATTCCTGTTCCACATGGGGTAGTACAGAGTTATCTGCAACATCCTCTGCTAGGAGATTGTCGCAATCATCGGTATAAAGGTTGCAACCGCAAGGAGCATTAAAGCCAGAACCTTCATCCGATATCACCCACCAATATTGGTTTTGGACGATCGAGAAGCGGACTCCAACATTTTTACCGGGGTCTAATTTGTTTCCATGCTTAGCAGCATTTACCAAAGCTTCTTGAAGCCCCAACCGCAATTCCGCTTGCCAGTAATCTGGCACCTCTGCTAGGAGCAGATCCAAAATAGGACAAAGGTATAGAGTAGAAGCGAAGCTAATCGTAATCCAATTGCGTCCGACGGGACGGGCTGAAATAGCAATCACTCAGAAAACTCCCTAACTTTCAGGTGGATAAAGTTCACACCCTGCATAGTTGGCTCCGTAGTATTCAAAATGCTAATTAATGGAGCGGCGCAGCTCTACTTATATCTTAGAGTATCAAAGCAATTAAGAACAGCAAACAACGTCACAAAATATTCAGGGATTCTGAGAAACTTCAGCAGAGAACCCTCAGTAATTTTACTTATAACTTTTACCAGCAGCCAGATTTTTGATTTCGGCTTTTGCCAACTCGCAACCAAACGGTTCGCTGGATCCCCCAAGCCGTCAACAACTGCCTCACAAACGATCCCCACCTTGAAAAGGTCGGAAATAACTATAAAAGAGTCGATCCCTTCACCCTCGCCCATCAGGCTCGACCCTCGCAGGCGCTGGGCAAGCGCCGATCGCCCAGAACTTGCGCTTGCCGCTACACAGCAAAATTATCCTACCTAGGTATGTTGCAGCCGGAACCGGATATATTTCCCAGATGCGATCGGGCAAAATATCTGGGATTGCTGCGATCCTCACAAAATCAATATTCGTTACAAAACTTATTTATTCTGAGTGCGGGCGCTCGCCAGAACCCAACTCGCCCTATTTGACGAATCCTTTGGTTGCCCAAGCCCCGGCGCGTTTGTCAAATTTTATAAATCTGAGCGTCGCGATACAATAGTTAAAGTAAATAATTATTTCTTTACATTATGCAAGCAACCCCAGTCATGACCTCCGCCCCCATAGCCGGCACTTACTGGCAGTGGCGGGGGCATTCAGTGTACTACGTTCGATCCAGCGATCGGCATCCAGAACGCCCTCCCCTGCTGTTAATTCACGGTTTTGGAGCCTCGACAGACCACTGGCGCAAAAATATCAGCGGGCTGAGCAAAGACTTGGAAGTGTGGGCGATCGACCTGATCGGATTTGGGCGATCGGCAAAACCCGAATTGCAGTACAGCGGCGACCTCTGGCGCGACCAACTCCACGACTTTATCACCAACATCATCGGCCGGCCCGCCGTACTAGCCGGCAACTCCCTCGGAGGCTACGCCGCCATGTGTGTAGCAGCCCAGCGCCCCGAATCAGCAGCCGGACTCATATTAATCAACAGCGCCGGCCCCTTCAGCGAACCGCAGCCGGCACCTGAAGCCCCGCCCTTGCAAAAAGCCATATCTGCGGTAGCTAAAACCTTATTTCAGCAAGATTGGGCAAGTTTTCTGCTGTTCCAGTACGTGCGCCAGCGATCGACAATTCGGAAAACCCTAGAAAAAGTTTATCTCGATCAAAGCGCCGTCACAGACCAATTAGTAGAAGAAATTTACCTTCCCTCCTGCGATCCCGGTGCCCCCAAAGTATTCGCCTCCGTATTCCGAACACCCCAAGGCGAAAAAATTGACGTATTGCTGAGTCAATTAAAATGCCCGTTGCTAATGCTGTGGGGAGAAGGCGATCCGTGGATGAATTCCACAGAAAGAAGCGCCAAATTTCGCAAACACTATCCTGGGTTGACAGAACACTTTATCAAAGCTGGTCACTGTCCCCACGACGAAGTACCAGAACAGATAAACGAACTGATTCGCGCATGGATAATTGACAAGGGCATAGGGCATGGGGCATAGGGCATAGGGCATGGGGCATAGGGCATGGGGCATAGGGCATAGGGCATAGGGCATGGGGCATGGGTTACTGGTTATTGGTTATCGAAAAAATGGGTCTAAAACCCCGTGCTTTGAGCATCGGCTTTGGATTAAAATAGAGATGGTTGAAATCCCCAAGGTGGGCGGTTGTGAAGTGGATTTTAGTCGGCACCCTCGAACCTGAAAGCTCTTTTAAAGCACAAAGAAGGGTAGCGAAAACCTTGTAAAACACAGCTAGAGAGTCAACGCATTCTCAATACCAGAAAATCCCTAATTCGGTTCAATCAATCCAGTAGGGCGTGCCCCGCCCGAACTCGCTTGTCGTATCAAGCGTACGCTTTTGGAGATAGACCCTAGGCGGGTTGCTGTAAGTCAGACTCGTCAATTGGTGTTTTTTCACGGTTGAAAGGTTTGAGAATTGCCTGCAAGGGATATGGTGCCTAAAGGTCAGTCGCTGAATTAAGAATCTCCGGACTTGATAGACGGAGAGTGTCAATAGAACGAAGAACTAACGAGAAACATAGGACAAATAACCAATAATCAATAACCAATGACTAATGACTAATGACTAATGACTGATGACTTCATTTAACTTTCTGGTTAATCTCAACTCAAACATTCTGAGGATACCGAAACCATGACCAGCAAAAAGACTCGCCGCAATTTTATATTGAGCAGTATCGCTGTTGCCAGCGGCATTGCAGGCGCTAAGGCGATCGAACAGCAGGATGGGGAAATCGCAGCCGCACCCAATAACAAGGCGGCCGCCACAGTAAAAATGCCAGAACGACTGTTAGGCAACACCGGGGTGAAAGTGCCGATTTTCGGTTTGGGGGGGGGCGGACAAACACCGCTGTCGCAGCCGGGAAGAGAAGCAGAAGCGGCGGTGCAAATTGAACGCGCGATCGAACTAGGCATTCGCTATTTTGACACGGCCGCCGAGTACGGGCCCAGCGAAGAAAACTTAGGCAAAGTTTTGCCACCATATCGAGATCGCCTATTCCTAGCCACAAAAACCTCCGCCAGAGACAGAGACGGTGCGTGGAGAGACTTAGAGCAATCGCTCAAAAGATTGAAAACCGATCGGCTAGACTTGTGGCAACTCCACCACGTCTCATTCCAAACAGAATTAGACCAAATTTTTAGTGCCAAAGGAGCAATAAAGGCGATCGAAGAAGCCAAAGAGCAAAAAATCATTCGTTTGGCCGGCATCACCGGACACCACGAACCAGCCATCATTGTCGCAGGCTTGGATCGCTATCCTTTTGACACAACATTAATCTGCCTCAACGCCGCCGAAAAACATCACCCGCGCTCCTTTGTTACCAGCGCTTTACCAGTTGCCAAAGCAAAAAACATCGGCGTCATAGCCATGAAAGTACCAGCTTACGGCAAATTATTTCAGAACGGTGTTTTAGATGGAATGCACCAAGCAATGGGCTACACGCTTTCACTTCCCGGGGTGCACTGCTGCATCATCGCCGCCGACTCAGTAAAGCAATTAGAAGAAAACTTCCAAGTCGCCCAAGCATTCCAACCCCTGAACCAAACAGAAATGGCAGCACTTGAAAAACGCACCGCCGCCGCTTGGCAAGAAAATACATTTTTCAGACAGTGGACTTAGATGTAGCGCGTCTAAATCAATACTCCGGACAGTTTTTGGAACGATACTACAAGCTTTACAGGGCAAGGAGCATAAAAAAGTCGAATTAAATGTAAGTCAGGGGTGGAGCTGACTTACATTTAATTATCTACAGGGGCTGCGAAGTCAAGCGAGCATAAGCCATTGGGCCATATAAAAACTGTCCGAACTATTGCTAAATCATTTGTAAAAATATGTAGGGTTCGACCTCAAACTCGAATAACGAGTTTGATTTGGAAATCGGATAACGAGCAAAGCATATTCGAGTTTGAAGTCAAAAGATATCTGTGAGTGCCTGCCCAGGCGGCCTCCGGGCTAACCGCGGAGGGACTACCCTACAAAAATTACACCAATGATTTAAAAGCGCTATAATTAGTTTAATTCTCAAGGACGATAAGACTGAGCGGTGCTTGACATAAAAGGAAAAACTGCGACATAATACCATTATAGAGGCAGTGATATTTAACTTAATTAAAAGAGTAGGTAGGCCGATCTAAACGCAGGATATGTTTGCGAGGTCGTAACCTGTTTATGAGTTGGTTTTCGTGCATAAACCTGACCTACGCAGCTCTTTAATCTAATTACGCTTTCCTATTTGATAGCAACTCAGACTAACAACATTTTTAATAGCGAGTCGTGATACATGAACTACGCAGAAAATCATCAACCTGTTGAGTTGATGCATACAAATTTGCCCGATTACAAAGACGATCCAGAAGCATACGAACTTGAAGAGCATTCCCGTCCCGATGAAATGCTGATGCTTATGACAGCTAGAGATACAACGATAGGGATTTTGAACTCTCGCAAAGAAGCCGCTGTGCTGGACTTATGTTGTGGAACAGGTCTATCCCTAGAAGGGATTGTAGATCATCCAAATATATCGATTGTGGCTGGTGTAGACATATCAGTCCCTTATTTGAAATTTGCAAAACAGCGATTTTTTACTTACCGTCGTCAGCCAATACTCATATGCGGAGATGCTGTATTCATACCACTACCTCAGCCACATTGGGACGTTGTGGTTTTAGCCTCTGCATATCATCACATTGAAGACGATCGCAAAGTCCAATTTCTTAGTCGAGTACGTAGTTTGCTTGGCGGTTCAGGTTATGCAGTGATGGCAGAGAATATTTTGCCAGAGTATCAAATAAATAACGAGGCGGACTATGCTCGCTCTGTCCGTCAATTTTACGCACAAGTTCTCCATACTGCAAAACAAAATAATCCTGAATTACCCGCTCACGTTGAGAACTTGATTTATAAAGTTGCTCAGTATGGTTGTGATGGAGAATATGAGTATAAAGTTTCGCTTCCTTTGCTGCATCGTGATTTGATTGCTGCTGGATTACGCATTGTCGATCAGAGGCGAGTTTGGCCAGATGAGAACATTTCGCTAGGAACAGGGGGCAACTATGTATTTACTATTTGCAGTTCAATACAAGAGGTATCTTAATGAGAAATGTAATTCAAGAATCATTGTTAAAGAATCTTAAATATGCCTTGATTGGTATATTTCTTGGAGGATTACTCAGTATTGCAACTACTTCAACTAATCAAAAGGGAAACTTTCAAGTTAATTATCCTTCTCTTTTCTCCTCTGCTGCGGCAGGATTTATTACTGGATTCCTCTTTTCATTACTTCAGGCTTATGAAGAAGGCTTGAGCGATCGTCAGGCTAAATTAGAGGCTCTTCAGGCAAAATTACAAAGTATAGAAGGCTCGATTGAAAGTAAAGTTAATAGTCTAGATACCCTGATTACTAAACATGATAATAAACTGCTGGAGAACTATGATATTTTAGAGCGTGCAAAGAATAGCCTTAATCATTATAGCGCCATGCAAAATTTACTAGGTTCAAATAAAACAGAGCGAGAGCTTATAAAAAGTTTTCTTGATAAAGTTGTCAATCAACCTAATTACATTACGCGCTCTTCTATCGTTGATTTCTATAAGCTGTTGACTCTAGGTCTACAAAAGTGTACTGTCTGGAGAGGTATCCACCAAGGTTCTATCAGAAATTTAGGATTTACACCTTTGGATGAAGCTGGAGAAACCTATTTTGAAATTCTTAGAAATCATCAAATTCAAGAAAAGAAAAGAATCATTATTCTTACACAAGATGAACAGGAGGACTTGAAACGTAAGGATATAATGCAGGCATTTTGGGAAAAGACTGGAAAAGATGTTCCATCTTACTGGATTTCTCAGGAAAGTTTTTACCGTTTCACACGTCTTGCCCTTAATGTAGAAGTACATGACTGCGCATTGCATAATGGTAAGGTTCTATTACACTATCACCCCAACTATCACCTAATATCCGATCCTAATGTTCCAGAGGGTTTAATTATGATAGATTTTGCCGGAAGTAGATCTGCTGTTTGGAGAGCAGTTACGAGCATTTTTACTGAGTTAGAAAATCCTTCTCATGCAATTCGCTTTAACCAGATTACAAAACAGGATATTGATATTCTTCCAGATGATTAGTGATAATTAATTTTCAACTTCCTTATCCTCAATCAAAAAACAAGACGATCGCCGTCGATCGCCTCATTTTTTTAACACAATTCACTCAAATTGTCAACAGCCAAGAGCTACTTTTTTTTCCGTTTAGCCTTATCTAACCGCCTGCGATCGCGCCACTCAACAGAAGTCAAATAAGCGACCCCGCCAGTCACGGTCAGCAGCAGTACAAAGGCCACTAAAACCAGAACATTAGCAATCGAAGATTCCACAACCCCTCTTCCTCTGATTTTACATTTTCTACTTTAGATTTTAGATGAAAAATGTTAACAATTAACAGTTGAATGTTGACGGCTAACTGTTAACTGTTAACACTCCCTTCAAACTGCTGGCAACTCTTCCAAAATTGTAAACCTCACATGATTAATTGCCAGACTCCCCACGGAAACATCCTCCTTGTTTAAAGGAAGACCCCCGCTGGTGAGACCTTGAAACCGAATTCCCTTGCCAATTTCTACGTGATACCAAGCCAAACCCATAAAAAATCGCAAAGGATAAGGGCCTCTGTCTTGAATATCATCAGGATTAGATTCCATCGGCACCCAGCCAAAACCCGGAATGTAAAATTCCAGCCAAACGTGATTGAAATCCGGCTCCAGCGCCACACCTTTTCTGTCAGCAAAAGCCGGGCACTTGTAGCGGCCGATCGTGCGGCAAGCAATCCCGTTCAACCTTGCCAAAGCCAACAACAACCCCACGTACTCGCCGCAAGAACCGATGCCGCGGCGCAGCACAATATCGGGAGTGTCAATGTGAGGCCTAATCCCGTAAGAAAGTTGGTCGTAAACAAAATTGCGAATGCTCAGTAACTGCCTCAGAATATTAGTTTCCGAGCCAATAGCAGCCACAGCAGCCGATCGCACAATCTCTGTATCCATCGCCAAATTGTCATTATCCACCAAATACTTAGCTGCAAACTCCGGCGACAGCTTCGGACTCTTTTCGACATCCCGAGGCGACAACTGATACTTAATCGAGCGAACTTCTAACAAAGCCTTCCAGCCAAAAATTCGGCGTTCCCCAGGGTGCAGCCGATCGAACTTAAACACCGCCACCCGTTCCCCTTCCTGAATTTCCTCAGTAAAAGGCATTCCGATGGGCGTAATTTTCCTGACCTTTTGCCGGTGAGTTTCCGAAGGCAAAGCAATCCGCCACTCCAAATTTTCGATTTCTACCTCATCGAGAGGAGACAGTTCCTCCACATAAGACATTTCCATCAAAAAACCGTTTGACAGAGCGTAGCGGTCGGCTTCATTGTAGTGAAAATACAAAGGGTGAATAAAAGTGCGATCGCGCTTCGTCAACTGAAAAGGATCTTCCGAATTCGGGTCATCCCGGATGTAAAGTTCATCCCCGGCATAAGCCACGTACAGAACCTCCTCCCCGGTTTCGGAATCCTTGTGGAAAGCCAAACCCGAAGGCGACTCAAAGGGAGTCAAAACGCTAAATTTAATCTCCCCAGTTCCCCGTTCCAAACAGTAAACAGTTTGCTCAGTCTTGTCGCAAACCCAAAGTTCTTCATCCCGGACAGTGATATTTTCTACCCCTATACCGGGAGCGTAAAACCGAGTAATTTCCCGACCAGTTTTCAGGTCAAAAACCAGAATCGAGGCTAATCTCTGGCAAGCCACATAAAGCGTAGATTTCCACACAGCAATCCCGTCAGCCGGATAAGAAAGTGAAACAAAATGTTCCGGCTTGAGTTCAGTTATCGCCCCGTCCCGAATTGCGCCCCGACAGCAACAAATATCCTCATCCCGCGCAAACCAGACAGTATCTTCCGAAATAGCCAGCCCAGTTGCGCCCGCAAACTTAGCCGTTTGATAAGGATTCAAAACAGTAGTGTTGTCAGTTTCTGGATCGATCTCCAATAGCAGCCCTTCGGCGCGATCGACAGCGAACAACTTATTTCCTAAAAAAGCAATGCCGTGCAGTGTCAAGACTCCGATCGGTCTTACCATCCGCAGCCCCGAAGGCTGTTTGTCCGAGAGAACAGGTGAATCGAGATTCATGCTAAATTTCTTGCCGGTATTGTACAGAAAACCTGATCTTTGAAACTCTCAGGTCTAAAGACCCTGAGATTCTTAATAAATTACTTTCTCAACATCCCAGAGAGACAATTGAATGCCATCTGGGTTCCCGCCCACACGCCACGATGCCTTTTTGAGGCAGCGTATTATCTGGCAAGCCTTCGCACAACTCAATCTCAAAAAGATTCAATTGTACTGGTTTCGAGCAGTCCACCCGTACCATTTTCGCTCTAATTTTCTTGACAATAGTTAGCCCGTAAGCCTCTATTGCTTTAATTTTCACGTTTCTTGCAGCTTGCAGATTTGCATCATCAATGTATCCGCAATTAGTACAAATAAACTTTTCCCCATTGCGGCTATCTCGAGCAACGTAACTACATTGGCTACAAGTTTTGCTGGTATATTGTGGATTAACTTTATCAAGTCTTTTTCCTGACTTTGCCGCCAGATACTCAAGTTTTTTGGTTAAATCATACCAACTAGCGTCGGAGAGAGAACGGTTCAACCCGCGTTTAGCTGATCGATCATTTGGCAAAAACCTACCAGTATTCGACTTAATCGGCTGGCACCGTTTCATCATATTCTCGATCGGCAAATCTTCGGCTGCGACAGCATCATACTTTTTAATCAGCTTATTGGCAACCCACCACAGGTAAGCCTCGCGTTTTTGTTGAATTTTATTGTGCAAAGCCGTCACTTTTAGTTGAGCTTTACTGCGGTTTTTACTTTCTTTTTGTTGGCGGCTAATACCGAACAAGCTTGGCAATTCCAAATTGAGGATCGCACTCGACCAAAACCTGAACATGATCTGGCATTACCTCCACTTCAATCAACTCGCTATTAAGCTCGATAGCAACAAGGGCTAGGATTTCCTTCAGACGAACATCAACGGCTTCGAGCAAAACTTTACGACGATACTTTGGACAGCACACAATGTGATATTTACAAGAGTAAGTTATGTTGTTGTTGTGCTTGTATTTAGGCTTCATACTAGAGTTATACAGCATTGAACCAGATAATGTACAAGCGTTAGTTGACATCCACCCCGCACTCTCTGTGACGGGGATTCCTAAGACTCACGACTTAGGTTTCTGTTTCATAGCACCAGCCTTAACAGATTTACTCTGTTCGGGTCTTACAGTCGCTCCACAGACATTAACCGCAAGCCCTGCGGCAAGAATATTTTTAGCAGCATTCACATCGCGATCGTGATGTGTACCGCACTTAGGACAATCCCACTCTCTGATATTTAAAGGCAACTTGTCAACGATATGTCCACAATGTCCACACCTTTTAGAGCTAGGAAACCAACGGTCAATTTTGACAAAAGTACGACCATACCAGTTGCACTTATATTCAAGTTGCCTGACGATTTCACCCCAACTAGCATCACTAATAGAAAGAGCGAGTTTTCTGTTTTTGACCAGATTCTTCACAGACAGATACTCGACCGCAATCACTTGGTTTTCACGAACCAGTCTAGTTGTCAATTTGTGAAGAAAATCATTACGAGCATCGCTAATCTCGGCGTAAAGTTTAGCGACTTTCAATCTTGCCTTATGGCGATTATTAGAGCCTTTTTTCTTCCGACTAAGCGCTTTTTGAGCTTTACGCAACTTACGGCGCTTAGCTTTGAATGTTTTAGGATTAGCAATCTTTTCGCCATTACTTAAAGCCATCAAGCTAGTAATACCCAAATCTAAACCAATCTGATTAGGAGATTCAGGTAATGCTTCAATCTGAATATCTACCAACAAAGAAACAGTCCAACGTCCAGAGGGCGAGAGCTTCACCGTAATTGTTGACGGCTCTGCACCTTCAGGAAGTTGACGACTCCATCGGATATCCAATGATTGAGAACATTTTGCTAGATATACTTTGCCATCTTTCCACCTAAAACCGGCTTTAGTGAATTCAGCATTACCGCCGTGATGCTTTTTCTTGAAGTTGGGATATTTTGCCCTTGCTGCAAAGAAGTTAGTAAAGGCGTTTTGTAAATGCCTCAAGCCTTGCTGTAATGGCACACTGCTAACTTCATTGAGAAACTGCAAGTCTTCTTGCTTTTTCCAACTGGTTAGCATTGTTGAGGTTTCAGAGTATCCAACTTGCTCTTGCCTTTCATACCATGCTTCCGTCCTTGCGGCTAAAGCACGGTTGTAAACTAATCGAGCGCAACCCATCGTTCTTCTCAGCAAAGTTTCTTGCGACTGTGTTGGATAGAATCGGTATTTAAATGCTTTTTGTGTCATGCTTACATTATATCAGGTATTCTGTAAGATATTCTTATTAATATAAAGCCGTCCTAGAAAGACGGGGTTTTAAACCCAAATTTCCGATAAAGCTTTGTTCAACTCTACAGGCGGTTGAAAGCGCTGCCGACTTCCATGTCGGTAGCCCGGGGCTGGCGTCTGGCTTTTCGGTCAAAGTTGGGTTTAACAAGCTCAACCCAACCTGCTGCCGTGAATGCAAGTAAGTATAACTACTAAGCTACCACTGAAAAACGCTACAGAAAATTCCACGTCGATCAGAGCGACCAAACTAATCGTATCTGCCTGAAGATATAAATTAAGTACAACAGATTACTAAATCCGTCAAAACCTTGGGTAGAATAAAACCGTGCGATAAAGTCCCTAGGTTCATCAGAAGGCAGGTTCGTCATGGCTTGGAAGTATGCTCTAAATATCGGTGCCATTTCCTTAATTCTGTGTTTAGAGGCAGTTGCCGTTGGTAGTTTCTTAAGACCAGCAGAGGCTCTCAACAGCCCCGCCAACAGCGTCCACCGCCGCTCACAACCGCAGCTACCCCTCAACTGGCAAACAGTTCTACCCGCTCAACCAAGCGGAAGCAGACCAAACAGCCAGCAATTGGGAGCCTCGTGGAATAGCTTTCAACCGCCGCAACAGGGAGTACCCGGAAGGCGGGAAGGGGGAGGAACCCGTGGCTTAGAATGCTCCACTGCCCCAACTGCCTTAACTGCTTTGATTCCCCAATCAACTATGGGGCAAACCATATCAGCAAAGCCGACATTTTTCTACTACCTTCCCGTAGCCGTAGACAAAACAGTTCAGTTTGAGTTAGCAGACGAAACGGACAAAACACTATACAAAAAAAGTTTTCGCATGGTAACTAGCCGTGCAGGTGTCGTTAGCGTCAGCCTCGACTCCGACGACAACTCGCCAGCCCTGGAAGTTGGCAAAAACTATCAATGGTACTTTACTATCAAATGCAACGCAAAAAACTATACAACAGATGAAGTTCTCGTTTCCGGGTGGATCAACCGCACCGCACTCGCCCCAAACGTGAAAACAGAGTTGGATCGAGCGCCCTATCCCGCCAAGCTCAGCATCTTCGCCCAACAAGGTCTCTGGTACGACTACCTGGCAACTCTAGCTCAATTACGCATGGAGTCTCCCAGCGATGCCAGTTTAGCTCACGAGTGGTCAGCAGTGTTGAACTCAGTCCAACTCGGCAAAATCGCTCAAGAACCATTAGTCCCAAGTGAGTTAACACCTCTAAGAAAAAAATAATTCGACACCCGTTTCAAAAAAGAATGCAACGGTAGGCAAGCCCCAAACCCTGATTGCCATAAGTCATTGCCACTTCTCAAATCTAAAATCTAAAATCTAAAATCTAAAATGGTATGACTTGTGTTGCAAGTAGGAAAAACTCGGTTTAGAGCGCGGTGTTTGGCAGCGCCACAGATGATTTTTGGCTGTTGGGGGTTTTTTGGTCGATCGTCCTAAATAAATTAAAATTATTGTGCTAATGAGCTGTTCGGGCTCCTGGCCTCTTGAAAGCCGGACTGTGGAAATTTTGATGGTCAAATTTCGCATAATACTAAATGATAAACTGGCATAGTCAAGCAGCCGACCAACTTATTTTAGAGAAATTATTAATTATGCGCCCGAATGCAAATATTGCAATATTTCGGTTGGGGATTTCACTTCTAACTGCGCTCCCGATGGCTTGCTTTTATGCCCATAAAGCTATATCCCAAACGGACCATATTTCTCAGTTGCCCGTCGCCGCTGACAACTCAGCAGATACGGGCAACGGAGTATTAGCACTGCAAAAACTGGAAATCAAGGAGGATGAAACTGCAACAAACTTAAATCAAATCCCCGATTTTCCAGAAAGCAACGCGATCGTGAACAAGCCCGATACCTGTTCCACAATTAATCAAACGGATTGTGGTACGGATTCGGAACCCGCAGCAAAAAATCTGGTTGACAAAAACGCTGATGCGTGTTCCACAATTAATCAAACGGATTGCGGTGAGGGGCAAGAACCCGCAGCAAAAAATCTGGTTGATAACGATCCCAAATGTCAGAACCAGCTACATTGCAATCATGTTTTAGCCCAGAACCCACCCTCGGCGCCTTCCAACCTGCCTCCGCCGCCGACTCAGCCAGATCCAAATCGCGATCGATTTCTGCAACCCGTCCCGCAGCCTTCCCCAGAACCTCCGCAAGTACCGCCAACAGTACCCCCCCAACCCCCTTCGCCAGTTCCCCCAACGCTGCCGAATGCAGCAATTGAGGTGCAGAAAATTCAAGTAGTTGGCAGCACAATTTTAAGCCAAGACGAAATTAATGCCTTAGTCAAGCCGTTAGAGGGCCGTTCTGCCACCCTAGAACAACTCAAACAAATCGCCGACAAAATTACCGAAATTTACCTCAATCGAGGCTATATCACTTCGAGAGCTGTCTTGCCGCCGCAAACTATCACCGCAGGGGTAGTCCAAATTCAAGTGATCGAAGGCAAGCTGACCCGGATTGAGATAGAAGGAACTAAAAGATTGGATCCAAGTTACATCCGCAGCCGAATTCGACTGGGGGCCCGAATGCCTTTAAGCACAGCTTCATTAGAAGATCAACTCCGGCTGCTGCGAGTCGATCCTTTATTTAGCAATGTAGAAGCCAGCCTGCGGGCTGGGGATAATGAAGGCGAGAGCATTCTGATCGTCCGAGTCTCGGAAGCTAATCCGTTTCAACCTAGTTTCAGCATTGACAATTACTCGCCTCCCAGCGTCGGTTCCGAAAGAGTGGGAGTTAGTTTGCGGCACCGCAACATAACAGGAAATGGCGACGAACTTGGGGCGGCTTATTACCGCTCGATCGGCGATTCAGACGTGTTCGATTTCAGCTATCGCCTGCCGCTAAATGCGATGAACGGCACTTTGCAATTGAGGGCGGCGCCGAATCGCAACAGTATCGTACAAGCACCTTTTAATACGTTTGACATTTCGGGAAAATCGCATTTATTTGAAGTTAGTTACCGCCAGCCGCTGATCCGAACGCCGATCGAAGAATTTGCCTTGTCTACCGGTTTTACTTATCAGAGAGGCAGAACTTTTCTCGCTGGCGAACCGGTGCCTTTTGGTGAAGGTCCGGATCCCAATGGTGTCACCACTACGAGCGCAATTAAGCTGGGACAGGACTACATTCGGCGCGACCCGCAGGGTGCTTGGGCTGTGCGATCGCAATTTACGATCGGCACTAGCTTGTTTGATGCTACTCAAAACGAAGGTTCTAAGCCCGACGGACAATTTTTTAGCTGGCTGGGTCAAGTGCAGCGAGTACAGCGATTGAATGACAAACATTTATTAATTTTGCAGTCAGACTTGCAGTTGTCAGCTAATAGTTTGTTGCCTTCACAGCAATTTGTAATTGGCGGCGGGCAATCTTTGCGGGGCTACCGCCAAAATGCCCGTTCAGGTGATAACGGCTTCAGAGTTTCGATCGAGGATCGGATTACTTTGCAGCGCGATGGTTCGGGAAATCCCAAACTTCAATTGGCTCCCTTTTTGGAGGCGGGTAGGGTATGGAATGCTCCCAACAATCCTAATACATTACCCAATCAGACATTTTTAGCAGGTGTGGGTTTGGGGGTAATCTGGGAACCGATAGAGCGGCTGAACCTGCGCGTAGATTACGCTTTTCCTTTGGTGAGAATTAGCGATCGGGGCGACAATCTGCAAGATAAGGGCATTTACTTCAACATAATTTATACGCCCTAAAATGAGCGATCGGCCGGGATGCTACGCATATAAATTGTCTGTTATGGCCATTACTCACAAGTTAAGCTAAAAGCACTATTGTCAATGAGTAAAATTACTCATCTTTTACCTGTTGACCCAATTA